>JALHJD010000156.1 GCA_022837185.1 Desulfobacteraceae bacterium | reverse complement strand
CATTGCAGAAACAGGCATATGGTTTTCGCGATATGGAGTTCTTTAAACTGAAAATCTATGCCCTTCATGAAACAAAGTACGCTTTAGTCGGATGAACCAAAAAACAGAAACACGGAAATCAGCCGGTTGTGCGCATGACAGTTTCGGGGCGGAAGCTCAGTGGTAGTCAGAAAAAAATTCAGTCCCCGATATACAGGTTCTTTGGTGAATTACTCCCTGTAGACTTGGTCGTGGGTGCCGATGCTGACCAGAATGATTTCCCGTTCAGCAAGAATCAGTTCCAGGGAAATCCGGTACGTCAGCGTGATCGAAACGCTGTGCAGCCCGGCCAGCCTTCCTTTGAGGGGATGCAGTCGAAGAGACGGGTGGAAGGGGTTCAGCTCCAGCAGTTCAAGGGTCTTTCGGTACTGTTCGAGAAGATCAGGGTGCCTTTTGATAAATTTTCGGGCCCGCCGGATATAACTTTCCGGATAAATGATCTTATACGCCATCGGTAAGTCTTTTGATATGCTCGACGACGCTTTCCGTCACCGTCCGGCCCTTTTCGACATCCTGTCGGGCCTCCAGCAGGGCCGCCTCCAGTTCGCATTCCCGGAGGTATCGGTAATGCTCCAGATCCATCACCACATAGCGGCTTTTTCCCCTGACCGTAATAATCGCCTCAGGATCTTCGGCCAACTTTTCGCTGATCGAAGCCACTCCCTTTGTTTTTAAGTCATTTGCCGCGATCGTACCCATAAAGAACCTCTATTCAGTATTATTTATAATGCTATTGCATTGTCAAACAGAAGGAAAGACAGAGAAAATTCCGGAATTCCAGGAATACCATGGAATGTTTCGTTACTCGGCAGCGCCCCGTCCCGCGCTTGCGGGGAAGATTGAGGAGAAGAACATGGTAGCCCATCCGACCTGTGTATAGGCGGGGAGGCTTCGATTTCTACCGATTTCGATGAGACATTTCCTGCGCTGCGGAGACGAAATTTTCACCTGTCGGGGTCGGGATCGCTATCGGGATCGGGATCGAATCCTGATCACAGCAGGTCCGGGTGATTGGAGTGCGTATATTTTTATCATTCCATCCGGCCGATTTATTATTATATTTCAAGAGTTATGGTGCGGACAATTTCTATAATTGGCCCTTGTGGTTGAACCCCCCGGGTTACAGGAGGTTATTGACATGGCAATATTGTATTCCAAAACCGCTCTCGGTCCCCTGGCGCTGCAGAATCATCTGGTCATGGCGCCGATGACGCGCAGCCGGGCCACCGGCAACATTCCCAACTCGCTGATGAAGGAGTATTACGCGCAGCGCGGGGAGGCGGGACTGATTGTTACCGAGGGGACGTCACCTTCGCCGGACGGGTTGGGCTACCCCCGCATTCCGGGAATATTTTCTCCGGACCAGGTGGAAGGGTGGAGGGCAGTTACCGACGCGGTGCACGCCAGGGGAGCGAAAATATTCGTCCAGCTCATGCACTGCGGGCGGATAGCCCATCCTCTGAACCTGCCGGAAGGGGCGCGCGTACTGGCGCCTTCCGCCGTGGCGGCCGCCGGCGAGATGTATACGGATGCCGAAGGATTGCAGCCGCATCCCGTGCCGGAGGAGATGAGCGCGAGAGACATTGCAAACGCCGTTACCGAGTTCGCCGCGGCTGCTGAGAATGCGGTGCAAGCGGGATTTGACGGGGTCGAACTGCACGGCGCCAATGGCTATCTGCTGGAACAGTTTATCCGGCCGAACACCAACCGGCGAAATGACGCGTATGGCGGTTCCATCAAAAACCGCGCCCGTTTCGTACTGGAAGCGGCCGAGGCGGTGATTGGAGCCATCGGCAGGGACAGGGTGGGAATCCGGCTTTCGCCGTTCGGGGTGTTCAACGATATGCCGCTGTACGAGGGTATGGAGGCGGATTATACCTACCTGGCCCGGCAGCTCGATTCCCTGGGGCTGGTGTATATTCACCTCGTGGATCACTCGTCCACGGGCGCGCCGCCGGTGCCCGATTCCATCAAAGCGGCATTTCGCAGGTTATTCAGGCGGACATTGATTCTCTCCGGGGGCTACGATGCAAAACGGGCTGAAAGCGACCTGGCGGCAGGGAAATGCGATCTCGTCGCCGTGGGGCGGCCTTTTCTTGCCAATCCCGACCTGGTGACCCGGTGGAAAACCGGCACCGCAGAAAACGAGCCGGATCCAGCCACCTTCTATACTCCGGGCCCCAAGGGCTATACCGACTACCCCGCCTTGCCCCGGGAGAACTGAAGAGTTACCCGGCTTTGCCGGAAAAGTCTACAGTTCGCAGTCGGCAGGCGGCCGTAGGTTGGCGGTGAGCATGCGAACCCCAACAATTTCCACCGGTTACGTTGGGCTTCGCGAGCTCAGCCCAACATTACTGCTTGACAATTCTTCTCATGGAAGGACAGAAGCCAGAAAGAGTTTGCAGCTTCGCTGTTGGATGGGACAGCCCCTCACCCGGCCTTCGGCCACCCTCTCCCAGTGGTAGAGGGGTATTTTAACGCACCTTCTTTTGGGGGGAGAAGGCGTCCCGAAGGGGCGGGCGGATGAAGGGAGCCCGGCTTTGGAGGAAGTCGGCAGTCGGCCGCAGGTTGGCGGTGAGCTTGCGAACCCCAACAATTTCCACCGGTTACGTTGGGCTTTGCAGGCTCAGCACAACCTACGTTACTCTCCCCTGGAGAGGAGTCCTGAACACCAAAAGCCGCCAGGCTTCAATCCCCAGACTGCCGACTGCCGACTGCCGACTGCCGACTGCCGACTGCCAACTGCCGACTGCCGACTGATGACTGCCAACTTTACACCACCCTTCTCCCGGGGGAGAAGGTGCCCCGCAGGGGCGGATGAGGGGAGCCCGGCCGGTGCGAAAATTTCCTCCGTCTATTGAATCGCAGGGGGAAAAGCTCTATACTCTGATCTAATCGAACGACAATCCCAACCCAGGACAATTTGCCATGTCGAATGATGCAACGCAGTTGACGGTGCGCGAGGAATTGCTGCAGCTCATCCGGGAGCGGTCTTTCCGCCGGAACGGGCAGTTCAAGACTCCCACCAGGGTGGTTCCCTCCTATTTTGATTTTTATCAGATTTCCATGAAGCACCGGGGCATCGAGCTGGCCGGGGAACTTCTGTACCGGGAGATCAAGGACCTGGATATCTGCGCCCTGGGCAATGCCGGCGGCGGCATCGTGCCGGTGCAGTGCCGGGCGGCGTTTCTCAAGGGGATCGGTGTTTTTTTTATTCGTGAATCCATGAAAAGGGAAGGGGATGTGCGCGATCCCCGCTGGCTCCAGTCCCGCATCCAGGAAGGCGACCGGGTTGCCCTGGCCACGGATGTGGTGACCTCCGGCAGTCAGGTGATGCGGGGCCTGGAGGAGGTCATGCAGTTCGGGGCCCACGTGGAAAAGGTCATCATCATGATCGACAGCGAATATGGCGAGGGGATCGCCCGGATACGGGAGTTCATCGATACCAATATGCTGAATACGTCCGTGCACACCCTCTTCACCCGGGCGGAAATCATGGCCGAATCCGAAGCCGGCTTTTTTTGAATGGCGGGTGTGGTGGTTGGGCCGGCCGGCTTGCGGTGGAACAGATTGGCGGCCGCTTCACGGCCAGGCCCTGCCATTGCCAGCGCCTAAAAATTTCCTCCCGCTTGCGGGAATTGAGATTTCTCCCTGCGGTCGAAATGACGGAAAGGGGGCAGAGATGACGGCAAGGAGGTCGACAGAAACACGTCGAATCAGTCTGCCAACCGTGGCAGCTTCACGGATGCGGACTGATGGTGCTGCGGAAAAATTCTTCAGCGGATCGGCACAATTTTATCCTTCCGCTCACAGCATTTTTTATACTTTTTGCCGCTGCCGCAGGGGCAGGGGTCGTTGCGCCCGACTTTCGGCGCTTGCCGCCCTGCCGTCGGGGGATATCCGGGTTCGTCCAGCAGACGCTGCCGGCGTTCCTGTTCCAGGGCGTGGCCATGTTCCAGAAGCGTGTCAACCGCTGTCGGCAGCATGATGAAAAGGGTGGCTAAAATTCGCACCGGCCTGTCCGGAGTCTCATCAAACTTCGTGTCAAACAGTGCATCGGCTTCATCCGGATCGACAAACCCCTGGATGACGGATAGAGCGGTCAGCAATTCTTGTTCATATTCGTCCTCGGTCAAATCATCGGGGAGCGATTGCGGCCGACTCTCAAGCCAGCAGTGTTCTCGCAGCGCCAGGGCTTCGTTCAGGCCGTAAGCCCATTCCAGGACTGCCTGGATATCACCCTCACCGGCAGGATAATCCTGGGCAAAAGGGAATGTGAGGGTCCCATTCTGAAAGCGATCGGTGAGATTGTTGACAACGGCGATCAGGCTATCGAAGAGGCGCTGCCCTTCCTCTTCCGAATCGATGGTGATCATCTCCTCGCCGAAAACCACAGGCAGCCATTCGCCGGGCATCAACACGTCGGGGGTCATGGCCAGGCCAAAGAGGAAACCGCGCAATTCGTCATAGGTAAATGCTTCTTCGGGCTCAGTGGCCATACGCAGCATTTTTCGGAGTATCTTTTCGTCTTTTTTGGATATCATTGCTGTACTGGAGAGGGTGAAATGTTCTGGGTCAGACGGAATAAGGTCTGCCATCGATTTCTGTCAGGCGCGCCTCAACGGTTCCCGGTTCATTTTCATGTTTCACCCGCTATCATTGCGTTGATCCGCCCGGAAGTCAATCAATGTTTCATGTATCGGCACTCTCGCCCCGCAGCAGCAACTCCAGGGCCGTCTGGCGGCGGCTGGTGTCCTGCCGGCGGATGGCCATGGCCAAGGCCTTGCGGGTGCCGACGAACACGGCCAGCTTTCTGGCCCGGGTCAGGCCGGTGTAGATGAGGTTGCGGTAGAGCATCTTGAAGTGCTGGGTGAGGACCGGGATAATCACCGCCTGGAACTCGCTGCCCTGCGACTTGTGGATGGTGATGGCGTAGGCCAGGTCGAGTTCGACGATATCCTCCTTCTGATAGCGCACCTCCCGGCCGTCCGGAAAAAACCGGACCACGCAGGTCAAATCTTCGTTATCAATGGCGATGATGCGGCCGATGTCGCCGTTGAAGACCTCCAGATCATAGTTGTTGCGCCGGTGGATGACCCGGTCGCCCTCGCGGAAGATCCGCTCGCCCACCTGCAGTTCGTGCCTGCTTGGATCGGGGGGATTGGCCGCCTGCTGCATGACGGTGTTGAGGTTGGCGGTGCCCAGCGAGCCCCGGGTCATGGGCGACAGGATCTGGATCTCGCACTCCGCGCCCAGGTACCTGGGGATCCATTCGGTGTGGAGCTTGCGGACCACGGCCACCGCGTCCAGGCCGTAGTGCAGTGACGACCAGGGATGCACCTTCTTCAGGACCGCCTTGAGCTCCTCCACCCGGGTCCCGGCCCGCTTCACCTCTTCCAGGTCCACATGCCGGAATTTGGCCGGCACTTCGAAATCATGCTCATAGGCGGACTGGATCGCCTCGCCGGTGCGGAACTGGTACGGCGAGCTGTCCGTGGTCAGCCCTTCGAACTGGGGGAGCTGCCAGGCAAAGGTCCGCTTCACCCGGCCGATGAAGTCGAGCTGCTCCCGGGTGGCCTCGTCGGAATCGATGAACAGGCAGTCGCTGCCGTCCTGCCAGATCTCCGGCTTCTTGAAGGGCGACTCGATCTCCGGCATCCGGCCGCTGTTCACCTCGTGGGCGTACTTGATGATCAGCGATTCCCTGGCCTGGCGGAAGACCCGGGTCAGCCGGTAACAGGGGATGCAGCCCGAGGCGATCAGGTCCCGCAGCACGTTGCCGGCCCCCACCGAGGGGAGCTGATCGGCATCGCCGATGAAGAGCACCTGGCATCCGGCCGGCACCGCCTTGAGCAGCGAGGCGGTGAGGCTGATGTCGAGCATGGAGCACTCATCGACGATCAGCACGTCGGTGCGGAGCGGCTCCTCTTCGTTGCGTTTGAACCGGTCGCGCTGCCATTCCAGCAGCCGGTGCAGGGTTTTCGCCTCCCGGCCGATCACCTCGCTCATGCGCTGGGCGGCGCGGCCGGTGGGCGCGGCCAGCAGCACCTCCCGGCCCATGGCCTCCAGCAGCCGGACGATGACCAGGGTGGTGGTGGTCTTGCCGCAGCCCGGCCCGCCGGTAAGAATGGCGAAGCGGTGCCCCACCACTCCGGCCACGGCCGCCGCCTGCTCCGGACTCAGGGCCAGGGCCGCCTGCCGGCAGTAGCGGTCGATCCAGGCCGCCACCCGCTGCTGGTCCACGGACGCCGGGCCGCTCAGCTCCCTGACCCGGGCCGCCACCGTCTCTTCATCGTAATAGAGGGTCCTGGAATAATAGCAGGCCTGGGCATGACCCTCGCCGTCGGGGAGCAGGCGCACCTGCAGTTGATGGTCCTGCCGCATCTCTTCCAGGTAGCGGTCCAGCAGTTCGCCCAGTTCCATGTCCAGGAGCTTGTGCACCTCCCGGCCGATCTGAGGGGCGGTGAGATAGCAGTGCCCCTGTTCCCGGCTGGCGGCCAGGACATGGCTGATGGCGGCGATGAGCCTCGGCCGGCTGTCCCTGGCCAGACCGATGGACAGGGCAACCCTGTCGGCCGAGAAAAAGCCGATGCCGTAGATGTCCCGCGCCAGGCAGTAGGGGTCCTCGCTGACCAGGGCAATGGCCCGGTCGCCGTACTTCCGGTAGATGCGCACCGCAAACAGGGTGGAGATGCCGTGGCCCTGGAGAAACATCATCACCTCGCGGATGGCCCGGTGCTCCTTCCAGGCCGCCTCGATCATCATGAGCTTCCCGCGGGCAATGCCCGGCACCTCAATGAGGCGTTCGATCTCCTGCTCGAATACCTCCAGGGTCTGCTCCCCGAAATGGCGGACGATCTTTTTGGCGGTCTTCGGCCCCACCCCCTTGATCAGGCCGGAGCCCAGATATTTCTCCAGCGCGGCCGCGGTGGCCGGTTTTATCTCAATGGCCCGGGTGGCCTTGAACTGGCGGCCGTAGCGGGGGTGCACGGTCCAGGCCCCGTGAAACTCCATGGTGGCCCCGGCAAAAACCCTGGTCTGGTGGACGGTGACCGTCTCCTGCTGTTCCGGGCTGGCAAAGGGCGAGACGCGCAGGATGGACCAGCCGGTGGCCTGGTCGTGGTAGGTGACCCGATTGACGATGCCCCGCAGGGTTTCGGTGATGTGCGTCATTGCCGGCGCGCACCCTTACGCAGGGCCGGCGCAGAAATCTTTCACCCCGGCCCACAGCATCTCCCGGTGATCGACCTCTATGATCCGCCAGTCCCGGAAACAGTGCAAACCGTGCCTGGAGATCCGCTCATCGGCAATGGTCTGCAGATTTTTCCGGGCAAAAAAACAGGGGTCCTGATTGGGCGGGGATACTGCAAATTCCATGTATGCCTTCCTCTTTATGTATTCTTTTTTTCAGGAAATCACCGGCACCGGAATTCATGTGCTGTTTGCGCGCTGTTCCTCTTTCAGCAGAAGGACGGGGAGGTTGGCCGCCTCGCCGGGCGGGCGTATACACTCCCGCCGGCGGCTTCTTCCTCTTCCATTCCTTATCAGGGTGCGCAGCAGCGTTCAAGTGATTTTCACAGCAGCCCTTCCGCCCAAACCGGGAGGCAGGGGAGAAGGTGTGCCGGAACCTTCAAAAGTGGTGGCGAGGGCAGCATGGGCGATGCGGCCGGGGATGACAATATCTTTGCCGAAGGCGTTGTCCTGGATTAGAGTGGGAGTTGGCAGTCGGCAGTCGGCTTACCAGAAGCCAGGAGACAGAAGCCGGAAAGAGTTTGCAGCTTCGCTGTGGGGTTGGCGTCCCCTCATCCGCCCTGCGGGCACCTTCTCCCCGGGGAGAAGGG
>JALHJD010000496.1 GCA_022837185.1 Desulfobacteraceae bacterium | reverse complement strand
CGGATTCGATGCGAGCGTGCATGTCTCGCCGGTTTCCGGCGTGGAAGAAAAATGGTTTATCGGCCAGAAACCGCAGCTGCGCTGAAAAAGCCGGTCGCTGCTTTATTTAAAAACCGCAAACGGATGATCAGATCCTCCGGCAGGCGCGACAAGGTGCGCGGCGCCTGACGGAAAACGGCGGAGGAAAACAGATAATCTCCTTGACCTCGCTGCGGAATGTTGGCACGATTGCGGCGAAAAAAAAATCGTTTCAGTGAGGAGATGGAAAAAAATGACCAAGATACACTATGCCGTTGAAGATCAGATTGCCGTCATTACCCTGGATGACGGAAAGATGAACGTCATGAACTGGGACTTCTTCAAGGAGTTCAACGAGGCTCTGGACCGCGCCCTGGCCGACCGGGTGAATGTGCTGATTTTCACGGGACGGCCCGGCATTTTTTCGGCCGGTCTCGATTTGAAGCTTTTGCCGACGCTGTCGCTGGAGGAGCAGATCCGCTTTCAAAAACTGTTTGCCACAACGATGCTGCGGCTTTACCTGTTTCCCCGTCCCGCGATTGCGGCGTACACGGGGCATTCCATCGCGGGAGGCGCCATCCTCTCCTATGCCTGCGACTGTTTTATGATCGGCGACGGCCCGTATAAAATTCAAATCAATGAAGTCGCCAACAAGATGGTGATCCCCACCTGGATTTCGCTGATCTGCCGGTCCTCCATTCCGCCGCAGCACTGGAAGGAAGCCCTGCTGCACTCGCGGGCTTATTCGCCCGGCGAAGCGTTTGAGCGGGGCATTGTCGACCGGCTTGTTCCTCCGGGCGAAGACGTGATGGCGGCGGCCAGGACTCTGGCCCGCGATTTGTTCAAACTCGACGGGCAGGCCTACGCCTACACCAAAAAATACCTGCGGCGCGAAGAAGCGGCTCATGCCCTCGATGTCTTCGAAAAAGAGCTCGTCGAGTGGCTGCTGAAAGAATAGGCAGCCTGTTCTGTAGAAACTTTTAAAGTTGATCTTTGCCGGGGGAAGGAAACGTGAACGTGGCGTTTCTTCCCCCGGCCTGCGTAAATTCCAGGCGCGGCGCAGGTCCGGGCGGCGAAGGGGTT
>JALHJD010000155.1 GCA_022837185.1 Desulfobacteraceae bacterium | reverse complement strand
CGTAGGAATTGACGATCGCCGTGGTGATGCCGTACTTCATCAGCATGATCAGGTAGGTGCGGTCGAGATATTTGCGCAGGTGATCGACCACGCCGTTGGATACGTTGGACAGGCCCACGGTGGAACCGGCCCCCGGCGCGATGTCCGGCAGCATCATCATGAACTCGAGGCCGGAGGCGATCTGGTCCGCCCCCAGGGTGATCGGCGTGCCGATGGGATCAAAAAGAATCTTTTCATTGGGGATGCCGGCCTCATTGAGGGCCATCATCAGGTCGACGGCCATGGCCGCCCGTTCATTGGAATCCCTCGGCATGCCCTCGGGGCCCCAGAGGAGGGCGATCACGTCGCAGCCTGCTTCCGCCGCCACGGGGATCAGTTTCTCCATGCGCTCGGGCTGGGCGGAAATGGAGTTCATTATGGCCCCGGTCCTGTTCCTGACCACCTTGAATCCCGCGGTCATGGCATCGGTATTCGTGGTGTCCAGGCAGAGCGGCACATCGACCGCCGCCTGCACCGTCTCGACCACCCACGGCATCAGCTCCATCCCGTCCTTGCGGGCCGGTCCGATATTGAGGTCAAGATACGCCGCCCCGGCATCCGCCTCCTCCCTGGCCATCTCCTGGATCGGGCCGGGGTTGCGCTCCCTCATGGCGGTCCCGCTTCTTTTTCCCATAATGTTGATGCTTTCGGCAATCGCCTTTACCGTCATGGCCATTTTTCCTCTCCTTTCCAATTCTTCGAAAACGTGCTACCTGTAATTGAGTATTTCATTTTTTTTGAAAAGATGTTAATTTATCGTACTTTAAGATCGTTGTCAATCCGCAAAATTCCCGCTCCGCCGGTCATGCCGGAAATGGTGCCGGCATCTTTGCCGTATAAATTTTGTATTTTCATCCCGAGGACTAAGCACCCTTCTCGTACAGTTACGGAGTCGTCATGAATTTCTTTCCTGTTCTGGCCGCCTGGCTTATTTTCTCTTTGCTGCCGGCATCGTTGCCCGCCAAGTCCATGCCCGCCGAATTCGATGTGGACCGCAACCGCCTCATCGCCTACATGCTGAGCCACCAGCTCGCCTCGCAGCATTACGCCCACAAGTCCCTGGAAAACATCGCCCCGGCCGCATTCGATCTGTACCTCCGGCAGATTGACCCCCGCAAGCGTTTCCTGCTCACAGCGGATGTGGAGCAGCTCCGTCCCCATGCGGATCATATTGACGAGGAACTGCGCAGGGGGCGTGTCGAACTGGCCGATAAAGGGGCCGAACTGCTCAACCTGCGGATCAACGAGGTCGAGGCAATGACCGCCGGCCTGCTGGAGGAAGGGTTTGACCCCCATGGAGCCGATTCCCTCGAACTCGACCCCAAAAAAATTGAGTATGCCTCCTCGGCGGCGGAGCTCCGGGACAGGTGGCGCCGCATTCTCAAGCTGCAGGTCCTGGAAAGTTATCTCGACTTCGTCAAACAGGAGAACAACGGGGCCGCCGGACAAGCGGGCAAGACAGCAGCCGAACCGTCGGACGACGGGGCGGTGAACCAGGAACTCTGGGCCCGGGCCGTGAACAAGGTCCGGGAACGGAACCAACGCTTCTTTCACCGGCTGCGGCAGGAAACCCGGCAGGATCACTACAACCTTTTTTTTGACACGGTCGCCCGGGCTTTCGATCCCCATACCAACTACATGCCCCCCTCCTCCAAAGAAGATTTCGACATCCACATGAGCGGATCACTGGAAGGGATCGGCGCCCTGCTGCGCGAAGACGACGGCTTCATCAAGGTGGTCAGGATCATCCCCGGCAGCGCCGCCGAACGGCAGGGGCAGCTCCAGGCCGAGGACATGATCCTCTCGGTTGCCGAGAAGGAAGGGGAGCCGGTGGACATCTCCGACATGCGGATCCGCGAGGCGGTCAGCTTCATCAGGGGGCCCAAGGGCAGTGAAGTTTCCCTGACCGTCCAGAAGCCCGACGGCGCAAAAAAAGTCATCACCATAGTCCGGGACGTGGTGCAGATCGAGGAGACTTACGTCAAATCGGAAGTCATCGAAAACAGCCGGGGGGAGCGGATCGGCTACGTCCGCATTCCCAGCTTTTACCGTGACTTCGCCGCCGCCGGCCCCATGAGCCAGGCACGCAACTGCACCAACGATTTCCGCAGGGAGCTGCGCCATCTGCGCGAGAACCGGATCGGCGGACTCATTCTTGATCTGCGGGACAACGGGGGAGGGTCCCTTTCCGACGCGGTGGACATCTCCGGCATGTTTCTGCCCGGCGGTCCGGTCGTCCAGGTGAAAAACGCCCAGGGGGAGATCAAGGTGCTTGAAGATGCCGATCCCAACGTGCTCTACGACGGGCCGGTCATTGTGCTGGTCAACAAGTTTTCCGCTTCCGCCTCGGAAATCGTGGCCGCCGCCCTGCAGGACTACAACCGGGCCCTGATCATCGGCGGTGACCACACCCATGGCAAGGGGACGGTCCAGTCCATAGTGGACCTGAACCGCAACCTGCCCCTGCTCCACCGGAAAAAATATGATGACCTGGGCGCGCTGAAACTGACGATCCAGAAATTTTACCGCGTCAACGGCGAGTCCACCCAGTACAAGGGGGTGGAGCCCGATGTCGTCGTCCCCACCATGCTCGATTACCTGAAAAGCGGCGAAAGACACCTTGACTACTCCCTGCCGTGGGACAAGGTCGAAGCGGTTCCCTTCCGGCCCTGGACCGGCAGCCCGTTCAATGTGGACAGGGCCCGGGAACTGAGCGGCGGCCGTATTGCCGCATCGCCTGACTTCGTCAAAATCAGGGAACGGCTCGAACTCGCTCGGGAACGGTCGGAGCGGACCAGAATCCCGGTGTCCCTTGCGGGCGTCCGCAAGGAACGGCTCGAGCTGGCCGCGTTCTCGGAGGCGGAAGAGGCCGGTCCGAACAGCCTTGACGGCCCTTCCCCGGAGCACGGGACCCCGCAGAACAAGGATATTCCCCTGCGGGAGCAGCTGGATGAGGACCCCTATGTCCAGCTTGCCGTCCACCTCATGAATGAACTCGCGAATGAACTTGCGCTGGCGCAATAACAGTATAAGTATATGGACAGCCTGTTCATGGAATGTGCTGTTCAATTTTTTGTTGAAAAGATGTTTCAGGCATGATAGAGAGTTCTTACTCTATGAATAGTCATTCATTCACTAACATTTATTCTCAATAAAATTGCGGGCAATGAATCTATCTGACGCGCTGCAGGAAAAGAAAAAGAAAATCCTCTCTGTCTGGATAGCCCGAACACTGGATACCTACGACTCGTCAGCATTCTTCAAGCAATCCCGCGATCAGATAGCCAACCCCATAGGTTCCAATATACGCGCCGGGCTCACCGGGGTGCTGGAACTCCTTCTCAGCGGCTCCAGGCCGGAAGACTACTCCCCCCATCTGGACAAGGTTATCCGGATACGCGCGGTTCAGGATTTCTCTCCTTCCCAGGCGGTTGTGCCGTTTCTTGAATTAAAATGGGTCATCCGGCAGGTTTTGTCCGAGGACACAAACACCCGATCTCTGGTGCCGGAGCTCCAGCAACTCGATCTTGAAATCGACCGGATTGCCCTGGCTGCCTTTGACAAGTACGCACAATGCCGGGACCAGTTGCACCAGGTCCGGATAAAAGAACTGAAAAGCGGAAGTTATGTTTTAACGGATACGCCCTGCGTTTCAGCCATGCTGCGGGAAAGGCGGAAGGATCCGGAAAAACATAACTGACCGAGTATATACAACAAGACGGCGGCTCTGCCGCCGGCTTGGAGCCGGCAGCAGAGGGGGCTGCCGGTTTTTGTGGGGTTTCGCAATATTTTTGCGCCATTCCGTTTAATCTGATGCGAGGGAGTGATAAATGAAGTACACCTTCCCATTGGCGGCAGTCATCGCCCTGGTGTTGATTGCATGGCTCGGGTCCAGCATACCCGGCATGCAGTACCTTTTCGGTATCGTCATACCGTACCTGGCCATAGCGACATTCATCATTGGATTCTGCTACCGGGTCGTCCAGTGGGCCAAATCGCCGGTCCCGTTCAGAATTCCGACCACATGCGGCCAGGGGTATTCGCTGCCCTGGATCAAGCACAACAAGCTGGAAGCGCCGACCAACACCTCCCAGGTCGTGGCCAGGATGTTCCTGGAGATCGTCCTTTTCCGCTCTCTCTGGCGCCACACCAAGGCGGAAATCCATGACGGACCGAAGCTGACCTACGAATCCAGCAAATGGATCTGGCTGTTCGCCATTATCTTCCATTACAGCTTCCTGGTCATCGTTCTGCGCCATATGCGGCTGTTTCTCGAGCCGGTGCCCTGGCTCATCCAGGCCATCGAGTTCGGCGACGGCATCCTGCAGATCGGCTCGCCGGGCATGTACATGACTGATGCCACCATCATTCTCGGCCTGGTGTTTCTGTTCGGCCGGCGCCTCATCACCCGCCACATGAGGTACCTGTCCCTGGCCAATGACTATTTCCCCCTGTTCCTGATCTTCGGCATAGCGGTAACCGGCATCCTGATGCGCTTCTACTTCCGCACCGACGTCGACATCGTGGCGATCAAGCGGCTGGCCGTCGGCCTGGCCACCTTCCAGCCCATCATCCAGGCTGAAATCAACTCTCTCTTCTATATTCACCTTTTCCTTGTCAGCGTACTGCTTGCCTATTTTCCGTACAGCAAGCTGATGCACATGGGCGGTGTCTTCCTCAGCCCGACCAGGAACCTGGCCAACGACTCCAGGATGCGGCGGCATATCAACCCGTGGAACCCCGACATCAAGCCGCATTCGTACGCGGGCTACGAGGATGAATTCAGGGAGTTTATGGTCGAGAACGATATACCGGTGGAAAAAGAGTTGCCCCCAAAAGCCGAATAGTCCGGCATGGATATAAGGTGAAAAGGATATAACTATGGCAGTAGTAAAGGTTGACAAATTAGCAAAGAGTGTTGTTCAGGGCCCG
Source organism: Desulfobacteraceae bacterium (assembly GCA_022837185.1). GTDB lineage: Bacteria > Desulfobacterota > Desulfobulbia > Desulfobulbales > Desulfobulbaceae > UBA10518. The sequence continues at coordinate 2,145 of JALHJD010000155.1, read as the reverse complement.
TCGCTGATGACCGGCGCCTATCCGACCAGGGACTGGATGGAAATGCCGGTGAAGTTCAAGCCGGGAAACTTTGCCTATCCGGGCAAGGTCGATATAGTCAACTACCTGAACAAGCAGAGTGGCCTGCACTTTCCCAATGCCAGGGAATGGTCGCCGGTGGACGAGGACTGGAAACTTCCGGAAAACTGGAAGGAAATCATCATGAACGGCCTCAAGGAGCGGCTGGACAAGTTCCGCTCCCTGAAGATCTTCATGGACTGCTGCGTCCGCTGCGGCGCCTGTGCCGACAAGTGCCACTTCTACCTCGGCACCGGCGACCCGAAAAACATGCCGGTTATGCGGGCGGAACTGCTGCGGTCGATCTACCGCAACGATTTCACCCTGGCCGGCAAACTGTTCGGCAAAATGGCCGGGGCCCGCGAACTGACCATCGACGTGATCAAGGAATGGTTCATGTACGCCTACCAGTGCACCGAGTGCCGCCGCTGCTCGGTCTTCTGCCCCTACGGCATCGACACCGCCGAGGTGACGATCATCCTGCGGGAACTGCTGCACCTGGTGGGCATCGGGATCAACTGGATCCAGGAGCCGGCGGCCAACTCCAACCGGACCGGCAACCACATGGGACTGCAGCCCCACACCTTCAAGGACAACGTCAGTTTCCTGTGCGATGATATAGAAAATCTGACCGGGGTCAAGGTGGAGCCGACCTTCAACCGCAAGGGCGCCGAAATCCTCTTCATCACCCCGTCAGCGGACGTCTTTGCCGAGCCCGGCCTGTACACCGCCATGGGCTACCTGATCCTGTTCCACCATATCGGCCTGGACTACACCTGGTCGACCTATGCCTCCGAGGGCGGCAACTTCGGCCTGTTCACCAACAACGAGACCATGAAGAAGCTCAACGCCAAGATGTACGCCGAGGCCAAGCGGCTCGGCGTCAAGTACATCCTCGGCGGCGAGTGCGGCCACATGTGGCGGGTCGTGCACCAGTACATGGACACCATGAACGGCCCGGCCGATTTCCTCGAGGTGCCCAAGTCCCCGATCACCGGCACGGTGTTCGACAACGCGGCCTCGACAAAGATGGTCCATATCAGCGAATTCACCGCCGACCTGATGAAGCACAACAAACTGAAGATCGACAAGAGCCGCAACGACCACGTCATCGCCACCTTTCATGACTCCTGCAACCCGGCCCGGGCCATGGGCCTGCTGGAGGAGCCGCGCTACATCCTGGACAACGTGGTCGACAACTGGTACGAAATGCCGGAAAACTGCATCCGCGAGCAGACCTTCTGCTGCGGCTCCGGCACCGGCCTCAACACCGATGAAATCATGGAGCTGAGGATGCGCTCCGGCCTGCCGCGGGCGAACGCCGTCCGGTACGTGGCCGACAAGCACGGGGTTAACACCCTTGGCTGCGTGTGCGCCATCGACCGGGCGACTCTCACCTCCCTGGTGAGCTACTGGGTGCCCGAGGTGCGGGTATGCGGCCTGTCGGAACTGGTGGGCAACTCCCTGGTGCTGGAAGGCGAACAGCGGCAGGAACTGGATGACGGTCTGCGGACTTTACTCTAATTCTCTGGCATAAGTGGAGGAACATCGATGTACGATAGTGGAAAAATCATACCGGGACTGATCATATTCGTCCTGATTATCACATTTCCCATCTGGTACAACCACGGTGATGCCGGGGAAGTGCCGAAACCGGAACTGCCCAAGGACTCCAAGCAGTGCGTCCAGCCGGCTGCGGAAATTCGCGCGAAGCATATGCAACTGTTGAACCAGTGGCGGGATGAGGTTATCCGTGACGATGACCGCGCGTATTTCGAAGTGGATGGGAGAATGTTTCAGAAGACCCTGCAGAATACCTGCATGGAGTGTCACAAGAGCAAGGTCAAATTCTGCGATACCTGCCATGTGTACACTGCGGTGAGTCCCTACTGCTGGGACTGCCATCTGGCTCCTGTCGAGACTGAGTAACCAAGGAGGATAGATACTGATGGACAAAAAGAGAAGAGAATTCCTCAAGATTGCCGGCATCTCCACCCTAGCTGGTCTTGGTGCTCCGGCGGTGTTCGATCGCCTTGTCTCCGGCTCGCATCCCGTCCAGGCCAGGGCATCCGCAACCGGCGCTCAAGG
>JALHJD010000154.1 GCA_022837185.1 Desulfobacteraceae bacterium | reverse complement strand
GGTGAGCAGTCTCTCCGGCGGGGAACAACGGCGGGTGGCTCTCGGCAGAGCCATCCTTGCCTGCCCGCGCCTCATCCTCATGGACGAACCGTTAACCGGCCTCGACGAGGAGCTGAAGGGCCAGATCATGCCCTATCTGAAAAAGGTCTTTGCCGAATTTGAGGTGCCGCTGCTCTTTATCAGCCATTCCCTGGAGGAAATGTGCATGATGACCGACAATATCCTGATATTTGACAACGGCTGCCTGCGCGAACAGGTGACCAGCGAAGCCCTGAAAGCGCGCTGCACCGCGAGTATCTGTGGCGGGGATTATGCCCGCCTTTCGGATCTCCCGGGAACGGGCACCGCATCGTGATTGAAAACCGGCGCGGAAAAAAATTAACCGTGAATCACCAAGCCTGTGGCCACCGGCAAACAAGCCGGACTACGACCGCCGCTTTTGCCTCCCTTGATCAAAGCTGTCCAGAGCCTCGGTCAAACTTTCTCCTGACAAGTGCGACAAAAATTCATGAATAATAACGGAAAGTTTCCGATCAGAATTGTTCATAGAAAAAAAATACGAAAAAAAATGCAAACGCTCTTGACTCCCATGGCACGCCGTGGTATATATTAAACATACTGATGGCGCTTCAGTACAATTTCTCCTTGATAGGACCAAGGTGGTTACCTCCTGCCTTGGTCCTGCCTTTTTCAGGCATCCGGTTTTCTCCTTCGCGTTCACCTCGCATCCGTTCCCGGCTGTGGACATTTTCTTGAATTTTCTTTCATCCCGGGTATAATCCCGTCCTACCGGACAACCCGAACAATGAGTCAATGCGGAGAAAGCAGTACCGATATCATACCCGATGGTCCTTATTCCCCCGGGGTGCAGATGCATCCCCTGCAGGCCATATTGAACCGACATACTGTCCCATGATCCCTGATTATCCACTGACAGCGGAACTCTCCCTCACGATGCGCCCGTTCCTGCACCCGTTGCTGCAGGAACTGCCGGACGGCATTTCGGAATTCACTTTCGCCAATCTCTATCTTTTCCGCGAAGCCCATCAATACAGGATTGCAAGACTCCCTGACGGGCTGTACATCCTGACGGGCAGGGACAACGACAACCCCTTTTTCATGTCGCCGTTCGGCCTGCCGCTGCATAATCTTTTGCGCGAATTATTCGCCGCGCACCGGAGAATGAAGTGCGTCTCCGAAGCCCAGGCGGACAAATTGGCGGCAATGAGATTTGCGGTGAGCGAGGACCGGGACAATTTTGACTACCTCTATCGCCGGGAGGACATGGCCCTGCTCTCCGGCCGCAAATTCTCCAAAAAACGGAACCACATCAAGGCATTCATCAACAACTACGATTACATGGGGCAACCACTGGTCGAGGAATTCATCCCCGATGCCCTGGAAATCCTTGAACAATGGCGGCAGGGGCGTGACAATCCCGCCGATTACGCCGCTGCCAGGGAGGCTCTGCTCAAATCGGAGGAACTGCAGCTTTGCGGAGGGATCTATTATGTCGACGGCAAGCCCGCCGCCTATTCACTGGGGGAGGAGTTGATGCGCGGCGCGAGCTTTGTCCTCCACTTTGAAAAAGCGGTCAGCGAGTACAAGGGGATATGGCAGTTCATCAATCAAGCCTTCGCGTCAATCCTTCCGGATAAATATGAAACCATCAACCGGGAGCAGGACTTGGGCGACGAGGGCTTGCGCGCCGCCAAAATGAGTTACAAGCCCATCGGCTTTGTCAGAAAATTCACGGCGTCGGACGGGGAGTGAGCGGCAGGGGACCTTGCCCGGAAAGGGAGCTAGCGCGCTGCGGGGTTCTCCATGGTGACCGGCAGCCCGGCCCGATACCACCCATTGATTCCGCCGCTGAGATTATACACTTCCCGGTACCCCTGCCTGGACAACACCTGGCCGGCAACATAGCTGCGGCCGCCCACCGCGCAGACAAGCAGTATCGGTTTATCCTTGGGAAGCGGGAGTTTCCCCTTTACCAGGTCAAAAATCGACACCTGCGTTGACCCTGCAATGACGCCCTGCGCCCTTTCCTGAGGAGACCGGACATCAAGGAACAGGATATCGTCGCGCGACTGGAGCAGCCGCAGCGCTTCTTCCGGCTTTATGGAGCGGAAAATTTTCTCTTCCCCGGAGACGGAACCGACCCGGGCGGCGGCCCCCGTTTCTCCCTTACCCTGTGGTGCCGACATGGAGACCGTCCAACCCGACAGCATCACCATGACAACAATGACAAACCCCGCCAGTTTCAGTCCCTTTTTTCCTGTCATAGAGAAATACTCCCTGTGATTCCCCACTGGGAACCTTTCGGGCGGGCCAGGCCGCCCTATTTTTTTTCAGCACATTGATAAGGTATTATTCTCATAAGTCAAGATAAAAGCTTTCATCTCGACAGACTGTACAGAAACAGTCCGGCAAATCGCCCTATTATTCGTACTGCCCGGCAAAGATGCCCCGCAGGATCATTCTTGCCCCTTGCATGCAGAAGGGTGAGAAAAAAAACCGGTCCGGACCGGATGAAGAAAGGTTTCGGGAGGGAGAAAAGGCTGGACCGGCACCGGTCAGTCCGGCCCTGTCAATGATGTTCGATTCTTGGCTGACAGGGGGAGCGGTGCCGTGAAAGACGTCGTGGCGGGGCGCAGTCAACCGACCGCGGCTGTAGCCGACCAACCGTTTTTACGGTCCTGCCGTGAGCAGTTTTTTAAGGGGCCGCAGGCAACTCCAGGCTGATTGTCGTCCCTTTTCCGGGACCGTCGCTTTCCGCCCAGATCTTTCCTCCCATGGCTTTCACGACAGCATGGGCCATGGGCAGATTCAGGCCGAAACCATCCGGATTCCTGTCGCCGCGCTCAAGGACAAAGGGCTTGAAAATTTTCCTGAGCTTCCACGGTTCAATCCCTTTGCCCGTATCGGTGATGCGGAGCCGCACCCGGCCGTTCACAGGTTGTCCCGTTATGGTCACCCGGCCGCCCTCGGGGGTAAAAATTACCGCATTGTCCAGAACGCTGCGCAGGGCCTTGGCCAGTTTCGCCGGATCGGCCGTCACGACCGGATTCCCCTCGATCGCTTTTTCCACCTTCAATCCCTTCCGGGCGGCGGGGCCCTGTATTTCGTCAAGGACCTGATCCACGGCCTCACCGAGGACCACCGCCTGGTTGTTGACCTGTATTTCGGAACCGGTGAAAGCAAAGTAATCCAGAAGAACCTCGACGAGTTTTTTGATCCGGTCCAGGGAGGAATCCATTTCCTGGGCCAGATAGATCAGAAAATACACCTTGTTGGCATCAACCAGGTTCAGGCGGTCATAAGCCTTGGCCAGTTCGGCGGTCTTCTCTTCGACCATTTTTTCCAGGTTCTCGCTGTATTCCTTGAGTTGGATATTCTGTTCGGCGAGAATCCTTTTCATTCTCCGGTTCTCAAGTCCCTTCTCAATGACATTGATCAACTGCTGCCTCTCGGTGGGCTTGTACAGAAAACTGAATATATGGCCATCGTTGACCGCTTTGACAATATCGTCCTTTTCGGCCTGACCGGAAAGGACGATGTTGCATATGTCGGGATGCTTCCGGTGAATTCTCCCCAACAGCACGCTTCCCCGCATTTCCGGCATCATTTCATCGGAGATGACCATATCGACATCGTTCTCGTCGACAAATTTCTCCGCTTCCTCCGGATTGGTAAAAACATGCACCTTGTACAGTCGGCCGAGCAGAATCCGCAACTCCTTGAGTATCGACTGCTCATCGTCGACGACGACGATCGAGGCCTTTTTTTTCGTTTCAATCTGCTCCATGGAATCCGCTTCCTCTGCTTTATTCCTGCCCGGTCTTTTTCCGGTCTCCGCCGCCCACCGGAATATCGATGCTGATCATCACCGTAAAGGTGGTCCCCTTCCCATACTCGCTTTCCACCTTGATCGACCCGCCATGCGCTTCAACGATGATGTGGGACAGATTGAGCCCGAGTCCGGTGCCGACGCCGAATCCCTTGGTGGTAAAGAAAGGATCGAATATTTTCGAAATCACTTCATCCTTCATGCCGATGCCGTTGTCCTTGAAAGCGGCCTCGAGCTGTCTCGTCTTGCCGTTGTAACCGGTGGAGATGGTCAGCAGCGCCTCATTTTTGGGCAAACCTTTTTCCTTCATGGCGTCGCGGGCATTCATAATCAGGTTGATGAACACCTGGCCCAGTTCCTGCGGCATCCCTTGAAAAACGGGAAGATCCGGGGCAAGATTCATTTCAACGGTCATATCATACTTCACCTGATTATGGGTGAGCGTCACGGCATCGGCAATGATCGTATTGAGATCGGCATCGGTAAAATCATCCTCGAAATGGGCCATGCGCTTAGTGCTTTTGATGATTTTGCTGATCCTGGTCACCGACTCGATATTCCGCTCGGCAATATCCTCTATGTCCTCCATGACCAGGTCCATGTCGAGCTCCTCCACCAGTCTCTGCAGATGCTCCTTTTTCGCCATCAGGTCCCGGTTGTCCCCCTCGAAACATTTTTTCAGTTCACCGAGAAATTTCCTGACATACTCGGCATTCATCTTCAGACCTTCCATGGAAAACCCGATGGCCTGGGCCGGATTGTTGATTTCGTGGGCGATGCCGGCAACCATGGTGCCGAGCGAAACCAGCTTTTCCTGTTTGATCATGTGCTCCTGGCTGTCGCGCAGGGCCTTTTCGGCCTGCTTACGCTGGGTCAGGTCACGGACCATGGCAATGGTCAACTGTTCCTCCCCCTGCTGCGTCGCACTCAGAGAAATCTCCACCGGAAACATGGATCCGTCCTTGCGGCAGCCGATCAGTTCATAGGGGGTCTCCGTCACCAGGATAAAATCCTGCTCGGAATATTTTTCGTGGCCGTGGATATCCCCCCCTTCATCGGGCAGCCGGAACAGGGTGTAGACGCTGTTGCCGACAACTTCTTCCGGTTCGTAGCCGAACAGCCGTGAAGCGGCAGGATTAAACGACCTGATGGCGAACCCTTTGTCGAGGGTGATCAATCCGTCAAGCATGTTGTCGATGATGGACCTTGTCCGTGACTCCATCCGTTCCCGCTCGCGGATCGTCAGGGTCAGCCAGTAGGTGCCGAGCAGAATGCCGAACAGTCCGAGCAGCCAGAAGGTGACATGGGCGACGGACGTGGCCAGATTATGCGCCCTGGCGATACCGAGCAGCGGCGCAAGGGGGATGGCGACACTGATGCCGCCGCGAATGTCTCCCACCTGGTATCCCTGGACCGCATGGCACTTGAGGCATCCCTTTTCCGTGACCATCGGCCGCATATAGCGCAGATAGGGAAGCCCGCCCATTTCCTCCACGGAAACAGCTTCATCACTGCCGTCGTTAAACGACTCCAGGGCTTCTGTCTCCCATTCGTCGGCCGCGTTTTCAGGGCGGACCGGGTCAAGGCTGGTTATGTGCTCTATGGGCCCGAAGTCCTTGCTCTGCATGCCGTACACCTGCCTGATCATGTATTCCGGATTGACCAGGGTCAATTTTTCGCCGGTCGTTGTTTCAATATTCGAGCCGGGAATATGGGACAGGTAGGGATTGGGCTGCGTGGTCTCCGTTATCGGCACAAAAATGCCGTCATGCTGGGTTGCCCATCGGTGATAGGTCAGATCTTTTTCATAGACGGTTCTGGCCTCGATGGTGGCCAGTTGGATGGTTTCGTTTTTCTGCCGGGTAATATTCCAGACAAGGGAAGCGGCCATGATGGCGGTTCCCATGACTATCCAGATTACGGCAAGGGCCCAGGTGTAAGGAATAAGACGCCCTGATTTGATCTTTATTGTATTACCCGTCAGCCACATGGTGTCTCATTCATCGTTGCTGTTTTCCATCGGGATGTTATAGGCTTCAATTTTTCGTCGCAGCGTATCTTTTGATATGCCGAGCTCCCGGCACGTCTTCATTTTCCGGTACTCATTCCGCTTCAGAGCCTCCGTGATGGTCTTTCTTTCCATGTCCTTCAGAGTCAGCGGTCCGTCAACCGTCTCGCCTTCTTCTTTTCCGGCCGTCAGCCATTCCGGGAGATGCTGGGGCATGATTAATCCCTCATGGCACAGGATAAAGGCATACTCGATGATATTTTCCAGTTCCCGAATGTTGCCGGGAAAATCATGATGAATCAGAATGGACAGGACTTCCTGGGAGATCCCCCCGACATTCCTGTTCCGCTGTCTATTGAACTTGTCGATGAAATGCTCGACGAGCAGGGGGATGTCCTCCATTCTCTCCCGCAGGGGGGGAAGTTCTATCTTGACGACATTGAGCCGGTAATAGAGGTCCTCCCGAAAGGTCCCGTCCTGGACCATTTCCTCGAGATTTCTGTTGGTGGCGGCAATGATCCGGACATCCGTCTTGACCGGGGTGTTTGCCCCCAGCGGCTCGTAGGCCTTCGACTGGATGACCCGCAGCAGCTTGACCTGCATGGCCGGGGATATATCACCGATTTCATCAAGAAACAGGGTCCCTTTTTCCGCCGCCGCAAACCTGCCTTTCCTGTCTTTCCTGGCATCGGTAAAAGCGCCGGCCTTGTATCCGAACAGTTCGGATTCCAGCAGGGTGTCGGGGAGCGCCCCGCTGTTCACGGCCACAAAGGGATTATCGCTTCTGTGGCTCTGGGCATGGATGGTCTGGGCGATAAGCTCTTTTCCCGTGCCGCTTTCACCCAGAATAAGTATGGTGGCATCGCTCCGGGCAAATTCAGGGAGAACGGAGAGGATTCGCTTCATTTTGGGACTGCGGGTCAGAATTCCCTGATCTGTGCCCTCTCTGGCCAGCTTGCGGCGAAGCTCATTGATTTCCGTCAGGTCCCTGACCATCTCGACTCCGCCGATGATATTGCCCATGTTGTCGGTCAATACGTTGGCGATGACGCTGACAGGAACCGATCTGCCGTCCCTGGTTTGAATCTCCATGGTCTGCATGGAAGGGCTGAGGCCGGACTGAATGGCGGTGGCCATGGGACACCTCTCTGTCCCGCAAATTTCCGAGCAGAATATCTCGCTGCAATGGGTGCCCATCACCTCATCGGCCCGGTAGCCGGTTATCTTTTCAAGGGCTTTATTAAAAGACGTTATCACAAAGTTATGGTTCACGGTAAAGACACCGTCCGTCACGCTGTCCAGGATGTACTGGTTCAGAATCTGATCGGTTACATCACGGAAAGTGGCGACGCCGCCGACGACGGATCCCCTCGCATCAATGAGCGGCGCAAACCTGATGCTGAGGGGAAGAATATCCCCCCTTGCCGTGGAAAGGTAAAAACACTCCTCCACCACGGGCTCACCCGACTGGATCGCTTTGGCCAGGGATGTATTTTGAATTTCCGGTTTTCGATCCTCCGGAAAGAAAAAATCGATAAACGGCTTGCCCAGTACGGCTTCCTGATTGACACCGACAATCTGTTCGGCTGCTTTATTGAGCAGGGTTGTCTTGTATTCCATGTCAACGGTAAAAACGCCGTCAAAAGCGTTGTCCAGAACCAGCTGCCGCTGAAAGATCTCCTGAATCTCCTGGAAGGACTGAACCCCGCCGACCATTGCACCGCTGTTGTCGGTTAACGGTGAGGCATTGACCATGACGGGGATGGTCCGTTCCCCGATCTGCAGAAATCGTGTCAACTTGTTCACCGGCCGTTTTTCAAGCAGTACCCGGCCGATGATGCAGAAATCATTATCAGGAGGGAGGGGGAACAAGTCCGTGCATTTTCTGGTCAACGCTTCTTTTTCGCTTATTCCCGTCAGAGTTTCCGCGGCCTTGTTGAAGGAGGTGATGTTCAGTTCCGTGTCAACCGTAAACACTGCTTCGGTCAGGTTGTCCAGTATCAGTTTGCGCTGAATGGCATCGCTGAAAATGGCGGATGTCAGCTTGTGCAGGGTGCCGAGAACATCTGAAAGCTTATCGTTCTTGTTGTTCATCTGCAAACTCCTCGCCGCACAAGCAAATTTCCGCGCCGGGGCACGAATGGGGTTTCCGATCGAACAGTCTGCATTAAACGCGGCCGGGCCT
>JALHJD010000153.1 GCA_022837185.1 Desulfobacteraceae bacterium | reverse complement strand
GAACCATCCCCTGCTGCCCCACCAGCCCTACAACAGCTTTCCGCGCATGCATCCCGGGGAAAAGCTGCTCATGCGGGTTGTCGGCGCGAGCCGGGATTCGCACCCCTTTCATCATCACGGCAACCATGCCCGGATAATCGCCCGGGACGGCCGGCTGCTGGAGAGCGCCCCGGGAGCCGGACCCGATCTGAGCTACGAGGTGTTTACCATCCAGTCCGTTCCCGGCTCGACCCATGACGCGATCTTTACCTGGACCGGCAAGGGACTGAACTGGGACGTCTACGGCACTCCCGATGCCGGCGCCCAGTATGTGCACGACTGCATCGACAATGACGGCGACGACTTCGATGATACCACCTACGAGTACTGCCCGGATCACTATGCCGTGTGCGAGGACAACAACCTCGACGGTCACGACGATACAACCGGCGAACGGTGCAAGAACGGCTATACCAAGACCATCCCGGTGGTCCTGCCCAACCAGGGCGACCTGGTCTTCGGCGCCTGGTACAGCGGCAGCCCTTACCTGGGCTCACTTGAACCGCTGCCCCCCGGCGAAGGGGGGCTGAACCCCAACGGCGGGTTCAGCTTCATGTGGCATTCGCATACGGAAAAGGAACTGACCAATTACGATATCTTCCCCGGCGGCATGATGACCATGTTGATCATCGAGCCCCACGGTGTCGATATCCCATAACGGAGGCAGGAAAGGGCTATGAAACGTGCGATGCGGACAATAAAGAAAAATACCCCGGTTTTGCTGTTCTGGGCATTGCTGCTGCTGCCTGTCTCGGTATGGGCGGTGGATCTGGCGGCCGTTGCGGCACGGTGGTCTCCGCCCGACGGAAGCGCTTCGATCACCATGTGGGGATTCATCCAGGACCCGGGATCCTGCCCGGGTACCCCGGTTGTCTGGGAAAACGGCCCCGTGCTGACGGCCGAGCCGGGGACAACCCTGACCATCCGGCTGCGCAACTGCCTCGATGAAGCTGTTTCCCTGGTCATCCCGGGTCAGGCCGCCAGTCTGGCCCCGCAGACGTTTACCGACGGGCAGGGGAGAACGAGGGTCAGCGCCTTCACCCATGAAGCGGCTCCGGGCGCTGTCGCCACCTACACCTGGAGCAATCTCCGGGCCGGCACCTACCTGTACCAGAGCGGCAGCCATCCGGCCAAACAGGTGCAGATGGGGCTCTACGGCGCCCTGACCGTCGGCGGGTATCCCGATGTCCACCGGGAGGTCCTCCTGCTGTACAGCGAGATTGATCCGGCCCTGCACAACCCGCCCGCCGCGGCCACGTCCATGACCTACAGGCCCCGCTATTTTCTGATCAACGGTAAAACCTACGCCCCGGGACAGCCGGTGCCGGAAGTGCAGGCCGGCAACACGGGAGGGACCACGCTGATCCGGTTCCTCAATGCCGGGCTCATGAGCCATGTTCCTGTTCTCCAGGGCCCGTACATGCGGGTGGTGGCCGAGGACGGCAATCCCTACCCCTACCCGCGGGAGCAGTACTCCCTGCTGCTGGCGGCGGGAAAAACCAGGGATGCCCTGTGGACCCCGGTGGAGCCGGGCAAGTACGCCCTGCATGACCGCAGCCTGGCACTGACCAGCAACGGCGCGCCCGGCGGGGGCATGTTCGTTCACCTGACGGTGAAGTTCCCCTGGGTCATGTTCGTGCCGGCGATCACCGGCGGCACTGGGCCGAACTGACGATCGGACCGGTTTTCAAGTTCGGCAGAGCGTGATGATGGAGATGGTGAAGAACACTTTGGGACTGCTGCTTTGGCTGCTTCTCTGCCTGGCGTTTTCGGCCTGTGCGCCGGCAACGGATGGAGCCGGTCAGGCGCGGACGGGAGCGGAAGCGGTTCCGGCTCTACCCGGAAAACCGGCCACCGACCCGGCCCTCAAGGAGCAGTGGGGCATCGAAGTGACCTCCCTGGCCATGTCGGCCGGCGGGCATATGGTTGATTTCCGCTTCCGGGTGCTGGACTCCGAAAAGGCGGCAAGCCTGTTCAAGCGGGCCAACAAGCCCTACCTGATCGACCAGGCCAGCGGCCAGGTGCTGGCGGTTCCCAGGACGGCCAAGATCGGACCGCTGCGCTCCTCCGATCCGCCCAGGGAGGACCGCATTTACTGGATGTTTTTCGGCACGGTGCCCGGACTGGTCAAGACCGGCAGCCTGGTCACCGTGGTCATAGGCGATTTCCGGGCGGAAAACCTGGTGGTGCAATGAACGCGAAAAGGCCGGGGCTATGTTTCGTATCCCCGGTCGAAAGAAGAGTGAAGAAATATTTTCCGGCAAGCAAAATTTTTCACAGGAAAAAAACGTATGAAGACATCGGCGAGACAAACACTACGGAATTATGGTTCCCTGTTGGCGGGAATATTTCTCGTGCTGTCGGCGATGCCGGCCTGGGCCGGGGACAAGGTGCCGGCCCTGAGGGGGCCGGCGGCCCCCCGGGGAGACGCGGCGGTGATCAGGCCGCAGCAGGCCGAGCCCCTGACCTGCAATCTGTGGAATCAGCCCCGGAGCGGCGTCAACACGACCCCCTACGCCAGTCAGCAGTTCGAAGAGACCCAGGCCGGGTTTGATATTTTTCTGGCCGATGATTTCATGAGCTTCCGGCCGTGGCTGATCGATACCATCTCTGTGCCGGGTGCCCTCTACAACATGGCAACGGATCTGGCCGAGGCCAACACCCTCCATTTCGAGATCTACCATGACCGGGGCGGCAAGCCCGACGGCGATCCCTGGGGCAACGGCAACCCGCCGGTCTGGTCCCTGGCCGTTCCCCCCACCGACAGCCGCGTCACCATCGAGACCACGGAAGTTGATCCGGGGGTGTTGTATGAGAGCAATGTGACCCTGACGCTCGACCCGCCGGTCAGGCTGAATTCGGGGGTCTACTGGCTGGTGTTCTATCCGCAGCTGGACTGGTTGATCTACGGCCAGTACGGCCGTTTCGCCGCCGACACCGCCAACCGTTCTCCGGCCAAGGTCGAGAATCCCGGTCAGGCGCCGGAATGGGAAGCAGTTTATGGCTATTTTCTGCCGCAAAATTGGGCGAACGCCTCTTCCTACCTGCCCGATTTCAACCAGCATGACCTGGCCTTCTGCCTGCAGGGCAAGGAAAGCTTCTACTGGCCGATGTTCGTGCCCGCCACCACCGGCAATAAACAACAGTAACGCGGGCCCCCCGGCACGAGGGGCATATTTAAGGCAAACTGCGGAGCAGGCGGCATGTGGGCAAGGCCCACGGCCGCCTTTTCCTTTCAGGCCGGCACCGTTTGATTGCCGCTGTCACGGAAAGTACTGGCAAACGTTCGCACAAGAGTGTACAAAAAATAGTCCGGTGAAATTGTCCCTGTCGCAGCCATTGCCCGCAACCTGAAACCGGTTGTTCATCCAGCGCCGTCCTCCCAAGGGTGACCCGGGCGAAGCGGTCGAAAAGAATATTCCCACGCAACAGAATCCCATGCAGGACTTCATTTCCAGGAACAGAGCCGCCCTATTGATTGTGCCGGCAATGATCCTCCTGCTCGGGATGCCCTGTCGGGCAGAGGCCGGTGTCATTAAGGCGGAGCTCGCAGCAAGGCTCGACCGGTCCGCTCCCGGCGACGAGATTCCGGTCATCATCACCCTCAGGGACCAGTTCGACCCGGGCAGCCTGCGCGGAAAGAGCAGGAGGGCAATGCGGGCTGAGCTGAACCGCTCCCTCCGGGCCAAGGCGGCCCGGACCCAGGGCAGCCTCAAACGGTTCCTGCAGCGGAACAAGGCCGGAAAAGTAATTCCCTACTGGATATTCAACGGCATGGCGGCCACGGTCAGGGCGGAGTTGATCATTGATCTGGCGGCTCTGCCGGGAGTGCTGAGTGTCGAGCTGGACAGGATGATCACCCTCGGGGAACCCGAGCCGGCTTTGGTGATCCCGCCGGAATGGAACATTGCGGCGATTCGCGCCCCGGAGCTCTGGAACATGGGGCATACCGGCTCCGGTGTTGTCGTTGCCGCCATGGACACCGGGGTCGACGGCGACCACCCGGACCTGGCCCCCCGGTGGCGGGGCGGGAGCAACAGCTGGTTCGATCCCTACGGCGAATATGCCACCCCGCATGACAGCAACGGCCACGGCACCCAGGTCATGGGCCTGATGGTGGGCGGCGGCGCCGGGGGTACGGCCGTCGGGGCAGCCCCGGACGCCCGCTGGATAGCGGTCAGGATCTTCGATGCCGAGGGAAATGCGGCGTTGAGCGCCGTGCACCTGGGATTCCAGTGGCTGCTCGACCCGGATGACGATCCGGCAACCGATGACCTGCCCGATGTGGTGAACAACTCGTGGGGCTTCGATGGTGCGGATGCCGGCGAATGCAAGGACGTGTTCCGCCCCGCCGTCCAGGCCCTGCGGGCCGCCGGGGTCGCCGTGGTCTTCGCGGCCGGCAACTCCGGGCCCGGTCCGGCCACCAGCATCAGTCCTGCCAACTATCCGGAAAGCTTTGCCGTCGGCGCGGTCGATTCCGCTTTGACCATCGCCGACCGCAGCGCCCGCGGCCCCTCGGCCTGCGACGGGGGGATCTATCCCGACCTGGCGGCCCCGGGGGTGGACGTCCGGACAACGGACCTGACCCTGGGGGGGACAAGCCCCGACGACTATGCCATCGTGTCCGGCACCTCGTTTGCCGCCCCCCTGGTTGCCGGGGGCATGGCGCTGCTGCTGAGCGCGGATCCGGAGCTGACCGTTGACCAGCTGGAACAGGCCCTGGTCCGGTCTGCCATTGACCTGGGAATACCGGGCAGCGACAACGACTCCGGCCACGGCCTGGTCGATCTGGCGGCTGCCCATGCCTTCCTGCAGCCCCGCCCGCCGGCCGGCATCCTGTTCTATACGCCGATCATCACGTCCGCGGCCGCCCGAAACGCTGAGCCGCCCCCACAGCCGCCCTGCTCCGGCAACGACCCCGATGCCTGTCCCTGAAGAGCATGCCAGCCAAAAATGCAGGGGCCTTATCGTCCAAACAGGGAGCCCAGCGAGCGCAGGGCCCCGGTGATGCCGGCGATCCGCTCGGCCGAGACGCCGAACAGGGTCTGGGACAGGGTGTCCGCCCCGGCGCGGATCAGGCGGGCCACGACCTCCCGATGGCCGAACATGGCGGCGAACATGAGCGGAGTCCTGCCGCCGCCGTTGTCGCCGTCGACGTCGGCCCCCGCCTCGATCAGCATGTTCACCATTTCGATGTTGCCCTTGAAGGCCGCCCCGCCCAGCGGGGTCTGCCCGTGATCGTTGCGGCGGTCAATCTCCGCTCCATAGCCGATCAGCATGCGGGCCGCCGCCTCATGGCCGTGGTAGACGGCCAGCATCAGCAGGGAATTGCCCCGGCCGTCGCTCAGGTTGACCGGCATGCCCGCCCGCACCATGCTCTCCAGCATCGCGCCGTCCCCGGACCGGGCGCAGTCCAGGGCCATGTGCTGCAGTTCAGCGTACCTGCTTTCCTCTTCCTTGGTGAGAAACATTGTCATTCTCAGCTCCGTCGCGCCATGCCGGGGCGGCCGGCGTGCTCCGCCACGGCATGCCTTCTTTCCAGGCTGACAGCCGTTACTCCGGCTGGAAATTGATGCCCATCGCCCTGGCCACGCCCGCCGCATAGGCCGGATCGGCCTTGTGGAAGTGATTGAGCTGCCGGTTGACGATATGCGCCGGTACGCCCTCCATGGCCTCGGCCAGGTTGTTGAACAGCTGCTTCTGCCTTCCCGCGTCCATGAGCCGGAACAGGTTGCCGGGCTGGGTGTAGTCGTCGTTGCCAATTCGGTGGTCGTAGCGGTCGGCGTCGCCGGAGATCTTCAGCGGCGGTTCCCTGAACCGGTCGTCCTGGACCGGGCCGCCGAAACTGTTCGGTTCGTAGTAGGCATCCGGGCCGCCGGGCGCGTCGAAGCGCATGGAACCGTCCTGGTGATAGGTCTGCACCGGGGCCAGGGGCGTGTTCACCGGCAGCATCTCGTAATGGGTGCCGACCCGGTAGCGGTGGGCGTCGGCATAGGAGAAAATGCGGGCCTGGAGCATCTTGTCCGGCGACCAGCCGATGCCCGGAACGATGTTGGACGGGCTGAAGGAGGACTGCTCGACCTCGGCGAAGTAGTTTTCCGGGTTGCGGTTCAGCTCCAGGATGCCCACGTCCATGACCGGGTAGTCGCCGTGGGGCCAGACCTTGGTCACGTCAAAGGGATGGATGTGATAGGTTTCCGCCTCCAGCTCGGGCATGATCTGGACCTGGACCTTCCAGCGGGGGAAGTCTCCCTGTTCGATGGCTTCGTACAGATCGCGCTGGGAACTCTCGCGGTCTTTGGCGACAATCGCTTCGGCCTCGCGGTTGGTGAGGCACTCGATGCCCTGCCGGGTCTTGAAATGGAACTTGACCCAGAAGCGCTCGCCGGCCGCGTTGAAGAAGCTGTAGGTATGGGAGCCGTAGCCGTTGATATGGCGGTAGCCCCGGGGCAGGCCGCGGTCGGAGAAGAGGATCGTCACCTGGTGCAGGCTCTCCGGCGACAGGGACCAGAAATCCCACATGGCCGTGGCGCTGCGGAGATTGGTGCGCGGGTGCCGCTTCTGGGTATGAATGAAGTCGGGAAATTTCAGGGGGTCGCGGACAAAGAAGACCGGCGTGTTGTTGCCCACCAGGTCCCAGTTGCCCTCCTTGGTGTAGTATTTCATGGCAAAGCCGCGAACGTCCCGCTCGGCGTCGGCCGCTCCCCGTTCGCCGGCCACGGTGGAAAAGCGCATGAACACCGGGGTCTGCGTGCCGATTTCCGCAAACAGAGCGGCTTTGGTGTAGCGCGTGATGTCGTGGGTGACGGTCAGGGTGCCGTAGGCGCCGGACCCCTTGGCATGGACGGGCCGCTCGGGGATGCGCTCCCGGTTCTGGTGGGCCAGCTTTTCGATCAGCTGATAGTCCTGGAGCAGGAGCGGACCGCGGGGACCGGCTGACAGGGAATTCTGGTTGTCGGCCACCGGCGCACCGGCCGTGGTGGTGAGATGATAGGGGCACTTCTGCTCGCTCATGGGGTTGTGCAACCTTTTTTCTGTAAATTTCCGTGGTGTTGGTCATGACGCTGGGGTTACGGGTTGAGGTTGAGATAGACCTTGCCGGTCATCCACTCGT
>JALHJD010000495.1 GCA_022837185.1 Desulfobacteraceae bacterium | reverse complement strand
ACCATGATGACGCCCATGCCGACCTCGGACGTGTCCCGAGCTATCCTGCCGACGATTCCTGTCGTTTCAAGACCGGCGCTCCCTGTCCTTTCCCCGTGTGTCCGAACTGTCTTTGCCATGGTGTGCCTCCTTGTGTCCCTTATCCCATCGTTTTGCGGAAATTCTTATTTCGCTTTACCTTGAAATATGCATGTGCCATGCCAGAAGGACAGAAAGGGCGGGCGGGAAACGGATGCAGGCCTGCAACCTGCCGATATTTCATCATTTAATATTGAAAACGAACGGGCCTCGAACTCCGAGATGCAGCCCCAGGCAGCGCCTCCGGGAAGGATTGCAGCCGCATATGTGTGGTATGCAACAGATGTGTCGGATCAACCTGCCTACAGAAGTGTAGCAGATTGCTGTATCCCAGCGCGGGGAAGCCGGCAGCCCTGAACCGGGAGCCGGATAAGAAGGGAGAGAGACAAACGAAAACGGCCCGGAAGCATCTCCTGCTTCGCGGGCCGTCTCAGCGGTGGAGTCGATTGTTCAGGCTTTCATCCGGGCCTTGGTGCGATTGACGAATTTGTAGTACACCGGGTAGAGGCCGAGGAAAGCAACCGCGATGATGTACTCGGCGCCCTTGATGTGGGTGTAGTAGTCAACCAGGGTCTCGTGCTCCGCCAGCGCTCCGGTGGCGACCATATACTGCCGCAGCACCTCGCCCGGGCTCCAGCCCAGCTGGGCAAACAGGGAGACAAACGCCGTCAGTGCCCAGATGCCGAATGCCGCCCCTATTCCTGCAATCGCCAGGAACAGCGCCTTTGACCTTTTCTTTTCCGTTCCAGCTGCCATGATTCCCTCCTTCTATTGAATGATCTGTTTTCCGTTCAAGCTGTCGCCGTCAATCCTGTCAACGGCCGGTCACCGCCGTAATGTAGCCGTTCAGCAATTCCCCTACCCCGCCGCTGTTGGCGATGCCGCCGATCAGGCAGGCAATGCCCCAGATGCCGATCAGGGCTGCCAGGACCATGATGACGCCCATGCCGACCTCGGACGTGTCCCGAGCTATCCTGCCGACGATTCCTGTCGTTTCAAGACCGGCGCTCCCTGTCCTTTCCCCGTGT
>JALHJD010000152.1 GCA_022837185.1 Desulfobacteraceae bacterium | reverse complement strand
CCGACGTGGTGCCCATCTCGGATGAAGGACTGGAGTTCAGCGACCCGGAATTCGGCTGGAATGTCTGGCACCAAAAAAACAGGGAATTCCACCGGCAGTGCGGCGACCTGTATGTGGCCTTTCTCAAGGGCAACTTCATGGTGACCACCTCGTACCTGTTCATGACCGCCGAGGCGGTCCGGAAAGTCGGGAAGTTCTGCTCCCTCCGCTACCTGCATGACTACGATTACATTTTTCGGATGATGCTGGCGTATCCCGGCAAAGTGCGATATCTTGCCGACGAAAAACTGCTCTACTACAGGATCCATTCGGGCAACACCCTGAGTGAGGCGGCAATCACAGGCAGGGAGCAGGACAGGGAGCTGATCCGCAAGTACATGCTTGCCGCGCTTCCCGAGGAGAGCAGGCCCTTTGCCGCGGCGGGGGCCGACCGCCTCGTCGAGCTCGAACGGGAGCTGCAGGAGGTGAGGAACGCCCTGGCCGGGAACCTGTCCCCCGGAGTCAGGAGTCTTGCCAGGCAGCTTGCCGCTGCCCTGCGGGACAAGATACGAAAAACACTGGGCCGCACCGGTTGAAAAACAATGCGGGGGCCGGCAGCCGCCCGCGGGCCGGCCATGGTCCGGAAGGTTTCCCGCCATGCCGGCGGCTGGAGAATATCGCCTCGAAGTGAAAATTTTTTATTCCATACGCAAGCTGGTTGAGGAGGGACGGAGGCGGTCGGCATCGCTGTCCGTTATTTCGTTCGACCTGTTCGACACCCTCCTGATCCGGCGGATTCATGATCCCGACCTGGTCAAGCTGCCGGTGGCCAGGTTTATTGCCGCCCTGGCGGGGGAAGCGGGGCTCAACTGGTCGTGGAACAGGGTGCAGCGCCTGCGCGACGACATCGAGAAGCGCCATCGGTGCGCGACCGGCGAACAGTTCGAGGACCTGGAGGCCTGCTATCCCCAGTTCATGCGGGAAACCCTGGCAACTATTTTCGGGAAGCGGATGGAGGAGGATCTCCTGACCCGGGTGACGGACTATGAACTGGCCATGGAATCGACCATGCTGGTGGTGCGGCGGGAATTCGGCGACTGGCTGCGGGAGCTGAAGGGGCAGGGCAAACGGATTTTCATCATCTCGGACATTTATCTGCCCGCCTCCCATCTGGAGCGGCTGGCCGCCAATGCGGGCCTGATGGAATACGCCGAGGCGGTTGTGTCCTCGGCCGACACCTTCCTGGCCAAGGCCTCGGGCAAGGGTTTTGTCCGCCTGCGGGATGCGTACGGGCTGGATACGGCGTCATGGCTGCATGTGGGGGACAATCCCGTCTCGGACGGGCTGCGGCCGGCGGAATTCGGCATCCGGGCCCTGGTCCTGCATGACGGGTCGGAAAAATGGCGCAAGGCGCTTGTCAAGCGGTACTACAATTACAGCCAGGGCAGGCCGTTCTGGCGCGGCCGGATCCTGCAGCAGCTCATGATGCCCCTCGAGGGTGAAAACGTCGAACGGCATCCCCTCTACATCGAAGGGTTTAATTTTTTCGCACCGCTGATCGGCGCCATGGTCCAGCAGATAGCCGAACGCTGCCGGGACCTGCGGATAGCGAAAATCTTCTTCCTGTCGCGCGAGGGGTGGACCTTCAAAAAGGTGTGGGAAGCGATTGCCCCGGCGCTGTTTCCCGACGGGCGGCTGCCGGCCGCGGAATATCTCTATGTGAGCCGGATGGCGCTGGCCGGGGCGAGCTGCGCCTACCAGGGGCTGACCAGGACCAATGCCGACATCGCCTTCCTGCCCGTGGGCAACCGCGATTTCCGGGATGTCTGCCGGATCTTCGACCTGGATGTCAATGCCCTGCTTCCCCACCTGCAGCGGCACAAGCTGGCCCCGGAGACCACCCTCAGCCCCCACCACGAAGGCTATGATCCCAGAAACAGGCTGCGGTTCAATGAAATGCTCGAGGATGAGGACTTCCAGGCGGCTGTCAGGGACCGGGTCCGGCCCTTCAACGATGCCCTGCAGCTCTACCTGGAGCAGGCCGGTTTTTTCGCCCAGGGCGATGTGGCCATCGTCGACATCGGCTGGCTGGGGACGATCCAGCGCTTTCTGTACGAGGCCGTCACTCATCGGCCGGACAAGCCCCGCTGCCACGGCTTCCTGTTCTGCGCGACCCGGGGCATTCCCTATCCGGCCACCCCGGACAACTATATCGAGGGGATCATCTACGACCGCAACCGATTTGACCTGGCCGGCAGTTTCGTTCTCTACGCCCGGGATGTCTTTGAAGAGGCGTGCAGGGCGCCCCATCCGACCCTGAACCGCTACCGGCTGACCGACAAGGGCTATGAACTCGAGTTCCGCCGGGTGGACGACGCCACCGGCAGGGCCGAACACGAGCAGGACAGGCATTTTTCCCCCCTGCAGGAAGGAATCATCGACGGGGCGGCCCGGTTTGGGGCGGCATCGGCCCTGCTGGGCTATTCGCTCGACGACTACAAGCCCTGGCTCAACTACCTGCTGACCAGCAAGCTGGCCTTCCCGACCACCGGCGAGGTCATGAAGATCAAGCACCGGCACCATCTGGATGATTTTCACGGCGAAAAGAAACCCCTGCCCAGGTACGCCAATTCCCGGCCGCCCCTGTGGGACAGGTCGCCGATGGTGCTCAGGTTCAGCCCCCTGCTCAGGATCCGGTATTTCCTGCGGCACATCAAGGACCGGCTCAACGAATAGGACAACGGGAGCACACGGACGACATGGACAGATCAGTACTGCATAAAAACGGCGACGTCACCGGGAACCCGATTCTGCGGGTGTTCCGGCACCAACTGCTGGCCCGCTGCCTTCCCCTGGGCAATTACCGGGGCGGCGCGGGCTTCAGGTGCCTGGTGATTTTCTCCCTCCTGCATTACTTGGGCAGGCCGCTGTTTGGAGTCCTGATCCGGTACGAGCGGCAGTTGAACGCCCTCTACAGGTTGCGGGAGAGACTGCGGCAGGGGAAGGTTGAAGAGGATTCAACGCACAGGGAAGGGGTGTAGCCGGTGGAGAGGATACGTATTTTTGCAGCGTCGTACGGAAGGGCACTGGTCTCGCTTGGTGTCGCGGCCGGAGTCTTTGTTGTTCTTCTGGGCGTGGTTCTGTCCGTCTGGCCTGCCGCCTCGGTCATCCAGATCGAGGCGGAATTCGACCACCCGGACAGATTTCAGATCTATTACAGCAACTCCTTCCGCAGGATCAGCTTCCAGGAGGAGTATTCAAGAAAGTCGGACATGGTCGAGGAGGGAGCAAGGACAACCGTTGCCATCCAGATGGGGGACAGCCCGGTCAACAGGACCCGGCTCGATACGGGCGACCAGCCGGGTACGGTCAGAATTTACGGGATTACTCTGCTCAGCCACTTTGCCAAGCCCGTTCACTACGACGCCCAGGCCGTTCATGCACTGTTCAGGCCGGGCAGGGAAGACGTATCCATGGCCCTGGAAAGGGATCACGTCGCCATTGTTTCCGGGGTCGAGGATCCGTATCTTGTCGCCACCGCTCCCCTCATAAAGGGAAACCTGATTGTGCCCTACGGTATTGCCCTTGCTTTTGCCGCCGTTCTGTTCCGGTTCCTCCTGCGGTTCGACTACGCCTCCTTCCCGGCGCTGTACGACATTACGCGCAAGAAGCCCTCTTCCGGCAAAAACATCACTTCGCTCGACGGGTTGCGCGGTCTTGCCGCCCTGATTATCGTGGCCGATCACACCATCGGCCAGGTGATCGGCATTGGGGCCATCGGGGTTTGGCTGTTCATGGCGCTGAGCGGTTTCCTGCTGGCCAAACCCTTTGTCAAACACCCGGAGAATGCGCTGTCCCTGCAATACATGACTCATTTCTTCTCCCGGCGCATCAGGCGGATTGTTCCGCTCTATTATGCGTACCTGACTGTGATTTTCCTCATGAACATGCGATACGATGAGGCATTCCGTCATTTCATGTTCCTGCAGGGCGACGGTGTCCTCTGGGTGATAAACCAGGAGATGGTCTTTTATCTTTCCGTTCCCTTTATCATGGCGATGAATTATCTCCTGTTCCGAGGCAGGCCGTGGCTGATCATAGCCGGCCTTGCCGTGCTCACCTTCCTGTCGAACAAATACCTGACCCGCGAAGTATTCTCCCTGTACGGCATGAATCGTCAGGACCTGCTGCTTTTTGCCGGGATCTTCCTCTCCGGAATGATGTCGTCCTATCTCTATTACGGCGTTTACCTGCATTCCCGATTGAATCAGGTCTGGCATGAACGTGTCAACCGGCAGGTCTTCTCCTGGATAGGGCTGGTGCTGCTGGTGGGATTTCTGCTGGGAACGACCGGCACGATGTGGGGGATCAAGTCCATCCCCGGCCTCACTTATTATCAATGGTACGGGATTGCCGCGGCAATATTCATATTCTGCATTATCGGGGCGGACAACACCATCCTTGACAGGCTCCTGTCCCTGATACCGCTGCGGGCCATAGGTATTGTCAGTTTCAGCGTCTATGTGCTGCACCCGGTGATTATGAAGACCCTGAGGTCGGGTATTGAACATTATACCGGAATTTTTGTCACCGGCATTCCGATGTTCATCCTGACGATCACGGCAGCGTATATTGTCTCCTGTTTTACGTATGCCTTCATAGAGCGACCCTTTACCCGGTAGGCGGCACGCTTGACTCCATGCCGGAAGTATTACCCCTGATCGGCGGCAGAGGCGGCGGCCGCTGGGCAGGTTTGGCGCCGGATGATACGGGGCTCCCGGTGCGGTGGCAGGCCCTGTTTTTCCTCGTTTGACGGATGTTGTGACAATATGAAAAGAGATATTCAGAGTCTTGGCGGCAAAACCTTCGATGTCCTTGTCATCGGCGGAGGCATTACCGGCGCCTGCATCGCCCATGACGCAGCGTTGCGCGGACTTGCGGTCGCCCTTGTTGAGAAAGGAGATTTCGGCGGATTTACATCCTCCGCTTCATCCAAGCTGCTGCACGGCGGGATTCGCTACCTTCCCAAAGCCCAGTTGTGGAAAATACGGGAATCCGCGAGGGAACAGGCAATTCTGCAGCATGTGGCGCCGCATCTGACCCAATGGGTGCCGTTCCTTATCCCGACCAGGAAAGAAGCAGTGATGCAGGGAGCCCTTGCCCTGAAGGCCGCCATGCATATCTATCGGGGGATTTGTGCCGGATTGACCGGACTCATTCGTGATTCCGGGAAAAGACCGCCCCGGGCGCGGTTTTATCAACCCGGAGAACTGTTCCGGCGTGTTCCTTTTTTACAGGGAATCGGAGGGATCACCGGCGCGCAGGAGTTGTGGGAATCCCATATGTACAGTTCCGAGCGGATGGTTCTGGCTTTCGTCAAGACCGCCGTCCATAACGGCGCCGCGGCCGCCAATTATGCCGAGGTTGTCGAATTACTGAGGGAGGGATCCCGGGTCACCGGTGCCCTGGTAAAAGATGTCCTGACGGGGACGAGTTTTCCGGTCAGGGCCGCCCTGGTCATCAATGCCGCGGGTCCCTATGTCCAGGCGGTAAACCGAAGCGTCCCCGCCCTGCACCTGAAAAAGGAAATAACAGGGTTTTCGCGGGGGGTCCACCTGGTCGCCAGGCAGGTGGAAGACAGGTACGCCCTTGCCTTGACGACCAGGCAGAAGACAGAAGGACTGATCACCAGGGGCGGGCGTCATTTTTTCATCATTCCGTGGCGCAACCGGTCCCTGATCGGGACCACCAATGTGCCGTTCAGCGGCAGTCCGGACGACATACGGGTCAGCGAAAAGGATATCGAAGAATTTCTGGAGGAAATCAACAGGTCCGTGCCGGGTCTCAATCTGGCCCGAAGCGATGTGTTTTACGCCTTTACGGGTCTGTACCCCCTGATTTCCAGGAAGATAAAAAAGGACACCTACCAGGGGACGGGGGACTACCAGATCATCGATCACGCCAGGTCCGATGCCATCGACGGCATTGTCACCGCCCTGGGGGCCAAGTATACGACCGCCCGCCTGGTGGCCGAGAAAACCGTCAACCTGGCCGCGGGCAAATTGCCCGCCCCGTCCTCTCCCTGCCGGACCGTTGAGGTCAGGCTGAGTGAAGGGGACATCGATGATCTGGAGAAATTCCGACGCCGTTGCCTGGAGAAATATTCCTCCCGCCTGGATCAGGATGTCATCAGCCACCTGATCCGGTATCATGGGGCGGAAAGCGACCATGTTGTCGAAACCGGCCTGCACAGGAACATGCTGACCAGACTGCATCCCGCCGCATTTACCCTGGAAGTTGAAGTGTACCTGGCCGTTGCAGAGGAAATGGCCCAAACCCTCGAAGACGTCGTATTCAGGAGGACGGGCCTGGGGACCACGGGGCATCCCGGACAGGAAGCGCTGGTCCGGAGCGCGGAGATCATGGGCGATCTCCTGGGTTGGGACGCCCAGGAACGGGAGCGGCAGATAGCCGCGGTTAATGAAAGGTACCGCTATCGATCGGGTTGACGGGAAAACCCGGTGCCCGCCATCCGCTGACAAACATCCCGCAGGGAAACTGTGCGCACGTTGAAGGTCATACATATCGCCCCGACCCCATTTTTTGCCGATCGGGGGTGTCACATCCGCATTCGCAACGAAATATATTCGCTCCGCGGCCAGTCCGTCAGGATTATCCTCTGCACCTATCACCACGGCAAGGGGGTCGAGGGCATCGATATACGGAGGATCCCCCGCATACCAGGCTACAATAAACTGGAGGCGGGATATTCTCCATTCAGATTCATTGCCGATACCTTTCTTTTCCTGCTGGTCCTCTGGACGGTCTGGCGGGAACGGCCGGATATATTGCATGCCCATCTCCACGAGGGTGCCCTGATCGGCTGGTCCGTGCGCATCCTGCTTTTCTGGCGGCGGCTCCCCCTGATAATGGATATGCAGGGCAGTCTCGCCGGTGAGCTGGCGGCCTACGGAGCTTTTCGATCGTTCCCCGCCGTCCTCAAGTTATTTCATCACATTGAACGGATTATCTGCAGATTGCCGGACTTCTTTTTCTGCTCATCCGAGGCGAGCTGCCGGCTGCTTGTCAGGGATTTCGGGATCAAACCGGATAAGGTTCGGCTTCTCCAGGATGTGGTGCCCGATGATTTTTTTACGGAACGTGACCGGGATCTGT
>JALHJD010000151.1 GCA_022837185.1 Desulfobacteraceae bacterium | reverse complement strand
GCCGGCCAGTTTCCGGATCTGGTCCGGGGTCAGTTCCCGGCGGTCCCGGATTTTCCGTGCCGGCACCCCGGCCCAGATCTCGTAGGGGCCGGGATTTTTGGTGAGGACCGCGCCGGCGCCGATAACCGCGCCGTCGGGTATTTCGGTGACCTGGTAGAGGACCAGGACGTTTTCATGGATCCAGACGTCGCGGCCGATATATTTATCCTGCCATACCACGCCGTACTCTTCCTGCTGAGCAAGCAGCGGCTGGCGGCCCTGGTGCAGGTGGTCATGGGTGTAGATCCGGCTGCGTGCGCCGATCATGCACCAGGGACCGATATGGATGGAGCCGGTGCAGTCGAGGATGGAAAAACGGCTGATGCACAGATTGGTCTCCCTGTCCGGCGAGGCAAAGCATTCCGGCGGCATATAGAGCCGACCGTGATGGACATTGCCGTGCGGCCGGCGGACACACTGCGCCAGGACGTCTGTGAGTTCCTTCCGGGTCTGGGTTGCGGCTTCAAATTCCAAGGTTGCCTGCCGGACTGAAGATGATGGAGTTTTTTCCGGCCGTTCTTGTTGCCGAAGGCACAAGCAACCGGGTCCTTGACACCTGGAGCGGTCCGCTTTTTCGTCCATGACTCTCGCGCCGAAAGCGGAATAAAACAGGTAAATAAGTAGATGTATCAGGCGATTTTTGCAAGGAAAAGGTCGAAGCACGACAAAAAAACCCCTGCCGGAAGCCGGCAGGGGTTTTTGCTGTTGTCTATCTCAAGGGAGATTAGAACTTCATGCTGAGGTGATGGCTGAGCAGCCAGATATCCTCGGTCTCGAGGTTGGCAGCGCCCATCTCGGCAAAGTCGCCGACCACCCACCAGCCGAAGTGCAGCTCGTAGGTCAGGTTGTCGTACAGTTTGTACGCCAAGCCAAGGTCGAACTCCCAGCCGTAGTCTTCGTCAACTCCGCCGGGCAGCCAGTCGGTGTCGGCAGCCTGGCCCCAGCCGATGCCGCCGTGCAGGGTCAGGTCTTCAGAGGCCTTGAAGTCGGCAACTGCTGCGACCAGGTGCGCGCCGGAGGTCCGAACAGCGGTGCCCAGGAAGGTCGGTCCCTGGTCGCCGTTGAGGACGTTGGCCTCATAGCCGGTCAGGATGTAGAGGGGCTCGAAGTCGGCGCCCATACCCTTGGAGACGTCATAGGCGGTGTCTTCGGTCGGATCGTCGTCCTCGCCGCTGATGTAGGCGTAGAACAGGCGGCCGCTCAGGTCGCCGAAATTGCCGTTCACGCCGATAATGCCGGCAAAGCCGTTGATGTCAACCGCGCCGTCGTTTTTGTCGCCCCACTTGTAGTCGAATTCACCGTCCACGGCAAAGGTGTCGTTGATCTTGAAATCAGCGTAGCCCTTGACACGCCACCAGTCGGCGTCGTCCGTATCGATGGTGAACTCGTTGCCCGCGCCGTCGACGGCCAGGGTCTGACCCATGTCGCGGTTCCAGGCAAGGCCGAGCCAGGCCTGCATGCCTTCGACCACGTAGCCGGCGGCCACTTCGTAGTAGTCGGTGTCGGCGTCATCGGCCCAGTACTCATAGGCGTCCACTTCCAGGGATTTCTGCAGGAAGGCGTAGGCCTTGAAATTGTCCATGGCCGGGGCCCACAGCATGATCCTGTCGGCGGCGGTTCCGGAGTTGACAAAGTCACCCATCCAGGCGCCGGCAGGACGGCGGCCGATTTCCCACTTGCCGATGGGCGAGTCGTAGAGCAGCCAGATCTTGTCGATCCTGAGGTTGCCGCCGTCAAAGCGCTGCAGGTCATCCTGCGCACCCCAGACGGTGTCCGAGTCAATCATGCGGATGTCGCCCCGCATCTGGATCTTGTCGTTGACGATCAGGGTCGGGTTGATACGGAACTCATGCCAGTACCAGGCGTCGCTGTTGTTGTCCTCGATTCCCGGGAGGTCCCACGGATAGACGCCGCCACCGCCGGCCGCGCCGTTGCCGCTGTTGATGTAGTAGCCATCAACGAGGTAGCTGCCGGTTACCTTCAACTCCAGGGCTGAAGCGGTAGCTGCCAGCCCGGCGATTGCTCCCAGAGCCACAGCTGTTGAAAGAAATTTCTTCATCTCTTCACTCCTCTAGATTGTTTCTCTTTGAGGAAGGCCGGTGGCCTTGCTCGTTGGCCCTGTACAAAAAATCGTACAGGTACAAATAATTTTACTTATTGTTTTATAACACCTTGATTCCGGATGTCAAGCATAATGGGAATATTTTTTAACCCGTGGGGACAAAATTTTTTACTTTCCCGTTTCGGCCCAATGAGTGACGAAGTTGCATTTTTGTGGTTACCCTCCTTCGCCGTTGTAGTATTGTGGACGGGAATTTTCCCCAGCCCGCTGGTATTCCATGCACAAGGAACAGGAACGACAGATGTCGCCGCCGCTGCGGCGCAGAATATTTCTGACCGTCTCGGCCGGAGTGTTCATGTCCACCATGGACAGCTCCCTGGTCAACGTCGCCCTCCCCGTCCTGATGGAGGTTTTCCACAGCTCCCTGGCCGTGACCCAGTGGGTGGTGCTGATTTATCTGCTCACCATAACGATCCTGCTGATCTTCTGGGGCAGACTGGCCGTTCAATGGGGCGCCGGCGTGGTCTATTCCCGCGGCATGCTCCTGTTCGCCATGGGTTCGCTGCTGTGCGGCGCGGCGCCCTCCATCTGGCTGCTGGTCCTGTTTCGTTTCGTGCAGGCCCTTGGGGCCTCGATGATGATGGCCACCGGCCCGGCCCTGATCCGGTCCATTTTTCCGCCTGAGAGACTTGGGCGCGGTCTGGGTATGATCGGCATTGCCACCTCGCTCGGCCTGATGACCGGTCCGGTTTTGAGCGGCCTGCTGCTGCGCTGGGTGCACTGGCGGGCTGTTTTTTTGGTGACGGTGCCGGTGGGGCTGCTTTTTTACCTGGCCGGCCGCCGCCAGCTCGTTCGTGCCGCCCCGCCCCATTCCTCCCCTCCCGGAACCGGCCAGGCTGAGGGGCCAGGGCTGTTCGATCCGGCCGGCGCCCTGATGTGGGCGGTGACCGTCAGCCTGACCATCCTGCTGGCTACCCACGCCACGACCCTGTGCTGCGGCAGGGGTTTCGTCCCGAGCACCCTTTTCTGGTCCGGATTCCTCCTGACCGGGTTGTGCTGGCTGGTTTTTCTGCGGCAGGAAATCAGGAGCCGATCGCCGATCCTTCCCCTGGCGATGTTCCGCCGCCGGTTCTTTGCCATGGCCGTGCTCAGCAGCGCCCTGTCGTTTGCCGTGCTGTTTTTCGTCCTGATCCTGACCCCCTTCTATCTTGCCCGGATACTCGGGCTCCCACCCGACCGCATCGGCTACGTCATGATGGCGGTCCCCCTGAGCGTTTTTGCGGTTTCGCCCGCGGCAGGCAGGCTGCACGACCGGATCGGGGCCAGGATCGTGGCCACCGCCGGCCTTGGCTGCTGTCTGGTCGCTGTTCTTCTGCTCGCGGCCCTGGACATGGAGTCGCCGCCCCTGTCCGTGGCCATGCGTCTGGCCCTGCTGGGCTTCGGCCAGGCCATGTTCCTGTCGCCCAACAGCGCTTCCGCCCTGGCCGGGGTATCCGACGACCAGGCGGGGGTGACGGCGAGCCTGCTGGCGACGGCCCGCAATTTCGGCATGCTTGCCGGCACGGCCCTGGCGGGGTTGAGCTTTGCCCTGCATTTTGCCTGGGCGACCGGGGGGCTGGACATGAGGGACTTTGTACCGGCCATGGCCCCGGAATTCATGCTTGCCCTGAAGAGGTCCTTCCAGTACGCGGCGGTGATCGGCTTGATAGGGGTGGCGGCGTCCTGGTCGCGGCAGGACAAGGCGCCGGAAAAATGAGAAATGGATGGAAGGGCGGGGACCTGACCCGCGCCGTTCGGAGGGCAGTCTTGCTTCAGCCCGGGGTTCCGGTCTGCCGCTGAAAACGGAGTATGACTTCGGTGCCCCCTTTGGGGCGGTTGCGGAGCTTCATGGTGCCGTTGTGGTCCTTGACAATGCGCTTGACAACGGTCAGCCCCATGCCGGTACCGAAGGTTTTGGTGGTAAAAAAGGGATCGGCGGCGCGGCTCAGATTCTGGTCGGAGATGCCGATGCCCGTATCGCGAATGGCCAGATTAATGAAGTTGTCGTCGGTGGAAACTTCGATGATCAACTCCCCTTCCCCGGACATGGCTTCAATGGCGTTGCGGATCAGATGAACCAGCATCTGCCGGAACTGATGCTGGTCGGCCCTGATGGTCGGGTCCGGATCGGGCAGAATAAGCTGCTGGGTAATGTGCTGCTTCTGCATGGAATTGTAAAACATGACCACCGACTTGATGATCAGCGGATAGAGGGGGACCTGCTCCATGACCGGAATCTGCTGATTGACGAAGCTGAACAGGTCCTTGAGGGTTTCCTCGATCTTGGTGGACTCATTGATCATGATGTTGAGGAACTTGAGCCGTTCAGAATCTTCGGTTTTCCGCGCCAGGAGGCGGGCGGTGCCGCCGATGGTGGTGATCGGGTTGCGGATATTGTGCACCAGTTGGGCCGCCATGTGGCCGAGGGCGGAAAAACGCTCGGCCTCGACCAGCAGGTCCTTGTTTTTTTCCAGTTCATAGGTCATGGCCTCGAGCTGCCTGATCTTGTTCTCCATGTCCATGTAGAGGCGGCAGTGTTCGATGGCCAGACTGGCCTGGCTGGCAAAACTTTCCAGCGCCTTGACCAGTTCGCCGGTGATGGGCTGGCGGGTGACGAAATGGTCGGCGATGATGACCCCCAGCGACCGCCCGGGTGAATAGAGGGGCACGATGACGAAGGTGTCCTCGCCCAGCAGCCGGATCAGTTCGGCAGGGGGCGGAACTTCGGAATTCCCGTCGACCACGAGGATGGACCGGCGGTCCGTGGCGGCGCGGATAAGGATATGATCCGTTTCGGCGGAATTGATCCGCAGGGATCGGATAATGGCGTTGACCTCGGCGTCGCCGTCCCGGCATTTGGTCTTGATGCTGTCGATCAGCGCATTGAAGCGCAGGTCTTTCTCCTGGATTTCCTGCCAGATGCGGCCCGCTTCGTCCCTGCATCCGGGGCCGATGGCCATTCTGCCTTCCAGGGTTTCACCGCTGTCGTTGAACAGGGCGAGAAAGGCCCGGTTGAAGCGCAGACCTTCCTCGGCGGTGATGCCGATCAGGATCGCCTGGAGAATTTCATCGAGCTCCACCATCGTCAGATAGGCGGAGTTCATCCTGATGGTCAGCTGGTGCAGGAGGTTGATGCGGAAGTTGGCCTGTTCCATCCGGCGCTGATACAGGCGCATATTGATGGCCAGCCGTCTTTTCTCAAGGACCTTGCGCACCGTGGCATAGAATTCGGGAACCCGGACCGGCTTGGTCAGGTAGTCGTCCGCCCCCTGGCGCATGCATTCAAGGGCGGTATGCAGATCGGTCACGGCGGTCAGCATGACGATCGCCATGTCCGGGTACTCCTCTTTCAGGCGGGGAAGCAGTTCGACGCCGCTGCCATCGGGCAGCCCGATGTCAAGGATTGCCAGGGCAACGGTGTGGCGGCGCAGGGCCTGTTGAAACTCGGCGACCGATCCGGCGGTGATGGCGGGCAGCCCTTCTTCCTGGAGAAATTCCCGCAGCAGCCGCACGATCTCCGGGTAGTCGTCGACGAGAAGAATATATTCTCCGCTGTCCAGCAGTTCCGCCTGGGAGACGCTGGTGCTCACCGGTTTGGCCAGGTCCGGGAACAGCATCATTTGCTCGGGGTAGGGCATCATCCTGCAGAATGTACCTTCTCAACAGGGCGGTGTCAAGAATCAGCATGCATTCTCAGATTGTCTCTTCCATGCCGACATGGTAAGGACAGGTATGGCAACAAGCAAGAAGAGCCGGCCCGGCAGCGGGGAGCATTCCGGGCCTGTGCCCGGCCCCGCCGGCTCCGTGGAGGAAATTTTCGGTACCGATGGGGTTCTGGCACGACATCTTGCCGGGTATGAGCCGCGTCAGGGTCAGGCGCGGATGGCCGAGGCAGTGGGGGCGCTGCTGGGTGACCCCGACCAGTCCGGCTGCCTGGTCGTGGAAGCGGAAACCGGCCTGGGCAAGACCCTGGCCTATCTCATTCCCGCCGTGCTGAGCGGCCGCAGGGTTGTGGTCTCCACCAACACCCGCAATCTGCAGGATCAGATCCTCCAGCGTGAAATCCCTTTTATCCTGCGCGCTATTGATCCTTCCCTCAAGGCGCTCTGCGTCAAGGGACGGCAGAATTATCTCTGCCTCTATCGCTGGCGCCAGTATTGCGCCTCCCGGGCGGACCGCCTGTTCGACAACGAGGTCGTGGAGGAGATCCGGGCCTGGCTGGCAACGACCGGTTACGGAGACCGCTCCGAATTGCGGGATCTGGGCCAGGCTTCGCCGCTGTGGGCGAAAATCTGCTGCCAGTCCCATTTCTGTCTCGGAACGGACTGCCCGGACACCATGGCCTGCTTCCTGAACCGGCTCCGCCGGGACGCGGCCCGAAGCTCCCTGCTGGTGGTCAACCATCATCTCCTCTTCTCGGACCTCGCCGTCCGCCGCACCGGATACGGAGAGGTGCTGCCCCGATATGAGGCGGTGATCTTTGACGAGGCCCATCATGTTGAAAACGTGGCCACCGCCTTTTTCGGCGCCACCTTTACCCGCTATCAGGCCCTGGACCTGATTGCCGACGTCGAACGCAGCGCGGGAAATGACCTTGCCGGCACGGGGCGGGAAAAAGCGGTTGCTGCGGTTCGGTCCCTGGACGGCGGTCTGGAGCGCTTTGCCGCGCTGTTTCCCGCCGAGCTCGGCCGGTTTCCCCTCAACAACCTGCTGGAACGGCTGCCGGAGATCGAGAACAGCCGCACCATGCTGATCCGGGCTTTCGAGCGGCTGGCCGAGGTCCTGGATGGCCTGGACAGCCGGGATGAACCGTGGGGGCAGTATTCGGCCCGGGCCCGGGACCTGGCGGAACAGTTGCGGGCGGTTGTCCCGGAGGGCGGAGTGGACGGGACGGAAATTGATGCGCGGGCGGTGCACTGGTATGAACGGCGCGAAAAAAATCTGGTCCTCTCGGCCGCCCCGGTTGACGTGGCCGACGATCTGCGGGAGACGCTCTATGCCTCGGTCCGCCATCTCGTTTTTACCTC
>JALHJD010000150.1 GCA_022837185.1 Desulfobacteraceae bacterium | reverse complement strand
ATTGTTGCCGGAGTTTACGGACAAGAGGCGGTGGCAGGGGGCGTAACGAATTCAGCCTGGTCAGTTTTTCGTCAAGTCGAACGAGAATTTCAGGGTCGACGTAGTTCATGATTTTTAATATGGTTTATGGGATTTTTTGTTCCATACCATATTAACAAACAAGGATCCCGTAAAGTATTATTTTCCGGTTATCCCCTGGAGCGAATCGCGCGATGAGAAGCCGACAAATTGGTCCGAATAAATACGAGTGAAGGTCAGGGCAAGATCCAAGGTTCAGGCAGGCTCAGCCCCTGAGGGGATTTTTTCAGCCAATATACTGATTTCATGTGAAAATAAAAAAAATAACCAATATAGTTTGAAATTATGCTGTATTTTATATAATTATATAATGCGTCTGTATAGCCGGCCTTGTTGGCAAGATGCTTGTTTTTCCCGCTGACAGGAGGATGAGAAAATTGGAGCGATGCCGGGCATAATGGGGGAGCCGTTTTGACAAAGCAGTTATGTGCTCTTGCGCTGGTATTCTGTTTTTTTGTGCCCTGGGCCGAATGTGCCGATTTAACCATCGTTTCCCGTCTGGGAATCCCTGATATCGCCGTTTATGAAGTCACGGGCGATTATGACGCCGAACTGACCGGCGGCCTGCCCAACGCATCAGCCCGCCAGGCAGTCGCCAGGGAATTTTATGCAAACCATCCCGATGACTATGACTTCCTGGTGATTTTCACTAATTTTGATTTCCGCATGCCCCAGGAGGAAGCCGTCGCCTTTTATCATGAGGTAAAAAACGATGTGCAGGGGATCGGCAAGGAGCTGTTTGACAATACATCCCTTTACGGCAGTGACGGCAGGCTGCAGGGGATTATCGACATGGGGAATATCAACTCCCTGGCTTCCGACCCCCTTGATCCAGCTTTCTCGGAAACCATGGGAATACTCAGTCATGAACTGCTCCATCGCTGGGCCGCCGAGGTAACCTTCAGGAGCGATGACAACTCCATCAGCGACGATCTGCTGGGCAGGGAGGGACATCATTGGAGCTTTCTGCTCGATACAGGGGGATCACTGGAATACGGGAATCAGTGGGTGGACAACGGCAATGGTACTTTTACTTCCCTTGCCGGAAGAAGATATTTCAGTCCGCTCGATATGTATCTCATGGGAATGCTTGATAAAAGCGAAGTGCCTCCCATGCTCCTGATCGACAATCCGGATGTTGATCCCGAGCGGCTGCCGCAAGCGGGCGTCACCATAGATGGCACGCCGCAGTATGTCTCGATTGACCAGATCATCGCCGCCGGGGGTGAGCGGATACCCGGCGTCGCAGATGCCCGCAAAGCGTTCAGGATGGGCTGCCTGTATCTGACCAGGCCGGGCACCTATTCCGAAGCCGATCTCCAGGCTGTCCGTACCATCATCACAAGCTGGGTCATGTGGTTTTCCGGGCTGACAAACGGCAGGGGAAAGGTTGTGGTGGACGATTCTCTGCCCCATGATCTTCCGGCAAATCCCGGTCCGGTTGCTCCCGTCATTGACCCGAGAAGCACGCCCGCGGAAATCAATGAAGGGGTGGCCTGGCTGCTACAAAACCAGCAGCCGGACGGCTCATGGCAGGATAGTTCGCTGACGGCGGGCAGAGATACGGCGGCGGTACTGGAGGCTCTGGCGGATTTTCCGGAAGCCGTAGAAGCGAGCGCCAGGGGCATGGGCTGGCTTGCAGCAGGCGAAACGGCAAATCTCGATTATCTGGCCAGGAAGATCAAACTGCTGGGCAGTTCAGGTTCCGATGCCCCGGACCTGACGGCTGATATGCTGGCAAGGCAGAATCCAGACGGCGGCTGGGGAAATAACAGGAACTATGAAAGCAATCCCGCTGACACAGCCCTGGCGCTGCAGGCAATAACAGCGGCCGGAGGCGGGGTTGCCGCAGTGAGCGCGCCCGCCGTATCCTATCTGCTGGCCGGGCAGAATGGTGACGGCGGCTGGGGCCCCGGCGGCCGGAGCACGATCCAGGCAACGATCGAGGTCATGGCGGCATTGCTTCCGTTCAGGGAACAAAATCAGTTGGACCGCCCGCTGGGCAACGCGTTGACCTGGGTGTACGCCAGGCAGAACCCGGACGGGGGCTTCGGTGACAGCCCCAGCACTGTCTACGCCACCGCCCAGACCCTTCTGGCCTTGAAGAAGATGGGGATTGCATCGCCGGCAGCCGGCAAGGCTCTCAAGTATATCCTTGACCGGCAGGGCCAGGACGGTGGTTGGCTGGCCAGTCCCTATCAGACCGCGCTGGCGGTGAAGGCTGTCTGGAGCGCGACCCGCGAGCCGGACCTGTCGGTCAGTACGGAGGAAATTATTCCTGTTCCCGATCCGGTCTCCCTGCTGCCCGCTGACCTGCGTCTTTCCGTAACAGTCCGGAACTCCGGGATGTCCGAGGTGGGGGAAGCAGAGGTTGTCCTGTACGAGGGTGCGGCAAGCGAGGCGGGATTGATCGGCCGAAAGATGATTGCCGTGGCCGGCAATTCCTCGGAAACGATCGTTTTCGATACCTCGATCACCGACGGCCGCCCGCATCATTATTTTGTGGTCGTTGATCCGGACGATCTGGTCAGGGAGGCCAGCAAGCAGAACAACTCGGCGCTGCGCATCGTCTATCCGGAATCCACCTACGACTTTGCCGTTTCGGCGGAGGAAATTTTCTCCGATCCAGCCGCCGGCAGTGTCTATGACCCCCTTGCCGTTTCCGTCATCGTCCGGAACAACGGTACGGTGGATGCCTTCGACGTCCCCCTGCAACTGACGGTGGATCGGGGAGCCGGGCCCATGGTGGTGGCCGGTCGGACCGTGGATCTGCCTGCCGGACAGGCCGTGAACCTTTCCCTTACCTGGGTCCCGGAAATTTTCGGCGCCGGCATCCCGCTTTCCGTCATCATCGATCCGCACAATGCCTTTGCCGAGGTAGCGGAAGACAACAACACGGCGACCATCACCCTTGATATCAACGGTTCCGACAAACCGGACCTTTCGCTGTCCCATACCGATATTTCGTTTGATCCGGTCCCGGCCCTGGAGGGCGGCGCCGCCTTCCTCAAGGCCATTGTCCGCAACAGGGGTTTTTCCCCGGCCACGGGCGTTCAGGTGGACTTTTATGAGAGCGAAGCGGGAGGAAGCGCCAATACGCTCCTGGGAACGGTGATGGTCCCTGAAGTTGCACCGGGCGGGAGCGCCGAGGCGATACTTGCATGGGAGAATATTCCCGTGTCCGGTAAACGAACGATCAGTGCTGTTCTGGATCCCCAGCATGCCGTCGAAGAGATCAGCAAGAACAATAACAGCGCCTTTGCTGGCCTCAGGATTCTCGCCCTGCCCGACCTTTTTGTGACCGGCAGCGAAATATCCTTTCATCCCGGAGCGCCGCACGAGGGGGAGCAGGTCACGGTGTCGGCCGTTGTCCGCAACAGCGGCGAGCAGGCCGCTGAAAACATTCCGGTGATTTTCCGGGCAGGCAATGAAGTACTCGGCAGTGTCCTGATCGGGGAAATTGCGGCCGAAGGTTGGCAGACCGCTTCCGCACCATTTGATACAACGGGCAAGGTCGGCATTGCCGCCATCGAGGTTATCGTTGATCCCAATCAGACAATTCAAGAGCAGGACAGGTCAAACAACGGGGCGGTACGGAGCATCGGGATTCAGAACGCGGACCTGTGGCTGTCGAACAGTTATATCTCCCCCAATGGGGACGGCGTGCAGGACGCCGCCCAATTCGGCTGCCGCCTGGAAATGCCGCAGGATGTGACGGTTGCCGTGGTGAATGAGGATGCGGAAGTTGTCAGGAAATTCTCCGGCCCCGATTTTATCGATACAGCGTATGTGTCCCTGACCTGGGACGGTCTTGACGGCCAAGGCAGGGTTGTTGCCGATGGACAGTATCAACTGCAGGTCCGTGCGGAGAGCGAAGCGGTGCTCGCGACCCTCCAGGTGACGGTTGACACCAACCGCTCCTCCCTGCTGCGGGCCATCGGCAGCCCGTATCTTTATCAGAGCGAAATCCATCAGTTCCTGGCGGACAACAGATGGATCTGGCTCCCGGACGAAAGCGGCATCCTGTTTCACCTGGCAACGCCCAACGAGGATATTCCCGCCTATTCTACAGGGCTGTATACCATGTCGCCGACAGGCGGCAATATCGTCCGGCTGGTGCCCTGGGAGTGGAATATCGACTCCGGCGAAGAGACAGGATACCGCTTCAGGACCAACAGCAGCGACTGCAATCCGCGCAGGTGGAGCGAATTCTTTCCGTCCGATCAGGTCAACCCCGGGTTCTCCCTGGCCAGGGACGGCGTCACCCTGGCTTTTATTCTGGAACGGTACAACAAGGCATCAGGGCAGATTGAAGCGAGCCAACTGTGGACAGTAAGCAGATTCGGATCGGATCTGGCCCTCCGCGCATCGTTTGAGGGGAGCGGGGAGCAGCAGAAGATCATCACCGATATATTCTGGTCTCCGGACGGATCGCATATCGCCTTCAAGAGCTTTGATCGGATTGCCGGCCGGCATGCTGTTACAATCATCCGGGAGAACGGAACGGAGACGGCAGCAATTGTCCCGGAGTGGACTGCTGAGCGGGGGGACGATTACGGGCTGTACTGGTCGCCGGACAGCAGTCGGATCGCATTCGCGGAATCCGGGCGGATTGTTGTTGCCGACCTTGCCGGCAACCTGCAGGAAGTCATGCCGGTCGGCGACCAGGGGACATTCATCAACTGGTTAAGCAACGGCAGATTGCTGGTGCGTGATCTTGGGGGCGGTTCCTGGCTGCAGACCGTCTGGATCGTCGACCTGGATTCCGGAGCCGAACCGCTGCTCGTCGGCCGGGACCTGGAGATGCCCAACGGCGTCTACGACTCCCGGCAGTGCATCCGGGCAGGAAGGGAGGAATATAATACCCCGGTCATGGAATCGGGGCATTTTCTGGCAGCGATCGATTGGTCAAACTATCCGTACCTTGCCTACACCATCTGCGGCGCCGACGGAGTCTGCCGGGAAGCGCCGATACTGGATTACTGGTGGAGTAATTTTGCCCTGTCTCCCGGCAGCACCAGTATGGTGCACAGCTTTTACGACGGTCTGCTGGAAGTCTATGACCTGGAGACCGGGGAAACAGATATCAGGGTCATCGGCGACTACGCCTGCTTCATAGATTGGGAACTGGATTATCCCGATCTGCCCTCGGTTTTCAATATTCTCCCCCTGGAAGGCGAATGTGACCGGCGGGCATTCATGGAGGTTGTCCGCTGGAACTGGCTGGATGACACAACCTTCCTGGCTTATTATTCCGGCACGCCTGAAGGAGTGATTGCTTACGATTTTGAAACCGGGAAAAAAACATATCTCCCGGCCCACTGGCAGTTGGATCAATTACTGCTTTCCCCCGGCGGTCGATACATTTCCTATGCTGCGATTTACGACAGGACGGTCGGGCGCTACGGGACCGTCACCGTCAATGGCTCCCTGCTGAATCTGACCGCCGATCTGCGGCCGATGAAGACGGATTCGGCGGTAATCCTCCAGGGTACGGCGGCAGATCTCAATTTTGCCGGCTGGATGCTTGAATATGCCGACCGGAAAACACCGGATGACTGGCACATCATTACTCCTTCCGTTGAGAAGCCCGTGGTCAATGACGTGATGGCAACCTGGATTCCACCCTATGAAGGTTCTTTCCTGGTCAGGCTGACCGTTACCGATCTGGCCGGCAATACAGGCCTGGACAGGCGCCTGGTCACCTGGGGAAAAAAATTCAGCGTCACCGATATCCGCAAAACCGGCGACTTGCTGTCGCCTAACGGAGACGGGGTCAAGGATACGGTCAGCCTCCAGTATATTGCCCATGAACCGGTCCACCTGGAACTTTCTCTCCATGACCAGGGAGGATCGTTGATCAGGACTTTCGATCAGGATCATGCACTGCCAGGGCAGTACGGCATAGTCTGGGACGGGCGGGACGAGGCCGGTGCCATTGTTGCCGACGGCTATTATTCCATCCGGATCTTCGATTATGAATTCTTCGTTCAGGTGGACTCCACTCCGCCGGATGCCCTGCTGGAATTCACCCCACTTGCCTGTGGAAACAGGCCGGCTCCGGCTGGTGAGCTTTTCGCTCTCGCTCTGGACAAGAATCTGAAGTCCTGGACGATGGCGTACGGAGAGGGGGACGCCCCCGGGGATTGGTATGCGTTCAGTGCCGGAGAGAATCTGCTGGCAGAAACCACCCCCAACGGCGAAATCAGACGGGATGAGGCAGGTGATCCACTGCCGGCGGTGGTGCAGATATATTCCCCGGTTACTTCTCCCGCCATCGGTTTTCCTGTGGGGAAGACATACCGGCTCACTGCCGAGGACCTGGCCGGAAATCGAAGCATTGTTGACGCCAGGATGACCGAGGAGCTGGTTGTCCTCTCCGGATGGGACGGCAGCTATCTCATTCTGGAGAAAGACGAACAGGGACAGTGCGCTGCCAATATGCTGTCAATCGATTTGCTTCAGCCGGGCATTCATCGGCTCAGCCTGGTTGAGACTCTCAGGACCGATATTGACAGCGCAACCGTTCAATACAGGACCCACATGCAGTGGCATGACGCAGAAAAAATCCTTGATCCGCCGGAGGGGACCATCGAGCTTGCTTTTGACACTTCTTCGCTTGTTCCGGAAGAAATAGCGGCGGTCAGGGTAAAAATTGTCGATGCGGCAGGCATTGAATATCACTCGAATTCCGTTCTCTTCAATCCTCCGGTCTTTACTGCCGCAATGGGTTGTATCCCGGAAGGCAGTCTCGCTCCCGCCGTCATCGCGATGGATGTCTCTCTTGCCGAAGCCCTGCAGACCGTAAAGATCCAGGTCGAGAGCATGGAGTCCGGAGGCGTCTCATGGAAAGATTTTGCCGAGTACGGTGTGTTTGACGGTTTCCCGTATCAGTTTGCGGCGCCTTATCCAGAAGGACTGCCGGAAGGATCAGGTTATCCGCTTCGGTTTGTCGGCATGGGGGAGAGCGGCAGGTTGTATATCAGCAACGAATTATCCGCCCCGCCGAAGCAATGTACCAAACTTGCTCCCAAACCTCCTGTCGAGCCGGGCTGTGAAGAGAAATCCGAGCTTTATGTCTCATATGACAGG
>JALHJD010000494.1 GCA_022837185.1 Desulfobacteraceae bacterium | reverse complement strand
GCCGATTCTTGCCGCTGCCGTCTTCGCTGCGCTGGTCGGCCGTTTCGTCCTGGGCGTTCCCTGGAAGGAAATGGAAGAAGGGATGATCAACAACATCGCTGTCGCCCTTCAGGCAACGCTTATCCTGATGATCATCGGGATGATCATTGGAGCCTGGATCCAGTCGGGGGTTGTTCCCGGCCTGATTTACTACGGTCTCATGATCCTGAAGCCTTCGATTTTTCTCGTGGCGACTCTCCTAACCTGTTCGGTCGTTTCCCTTGCCACCGGTTCCTCCTGGACAACGACGGCCACAATTGGCATCGCGATGCTCGGCATCGGCAACGGGTTGGGAGTCCCGGTTCCCATCACGGCCGGCGTTATCATCTCCGGCGCCTACTTCGGTGACAAGATGTCCCCCCTTTCCGACACGACGAACCTGGCCCCGGCCGTTTCTGGAGCCGAGCTGTTTGACCACATCAAGGCCATGGTCTGGACCACCGGCCCGACCTACATCATCGTGCTTGCCGTGCTGACCTTCATCGGGTTCCGCTATGGCGGCGGGACGCTGGACGCCAGCCGGATCCACGCGATCCAGTCCTTCATGAAGGCGGAGTTTCCCATTTCTCTCGCCTGCCTCATTCCCCCGGTGCTGGTCATCGTTCTGGCCGTTATGAAAATGCCCGCCATCCCGGGCCTTTTTGCGGGGCTTTTCGCCGGGATCATCATGGCGTTCTTCTCCGGTTCCGGGGTCGGCGACATCATGAATGTCGTCCAGAATGGATACTCCGCAGGAATATCCGATGAGGTGGCCAACGCTGCCGATGTGGCAGCCACCGCTGCGGCGATGACAAAAGCCGGGATTGCAGGGGTGACCCCCGAGCTTGGCAAGGAGGTCGCCGCGACCGTTTCGAAGCTTGTTTCCCGGGGCGGGCTCCAGTCGATGATGTGGTCGATCTCCCTCATCTTTGTCGCCCTTTCCTTTGGAGGCATCATGGAAGCCTGCGGATTCCTCGAAACAATTATCGGGACACTGACGAAAGGCATCCGGCGGGTCGGCACCCTCATTGCAGCCGTAGTGGGGTCCTGCATCATCTCGAATATCTTCCTGGGCGACCAGTACCTTTCCCTC
>JALHJD010000149.1 GCA_022837185.1 Desulfobacteraceae bacterium | reverse complement strand
TGAGGCCCCGGGTGTCCTTGCCGTAGGAACCTGCCTCGGAGCGGAAGCAGGGCGTGTAGGCCGTGTAGCGCAGCGGCAGCTGTGCTTCGCTCAGGGTCTCGCCGCTGTGCATATTGGTCACCGGCACTTCGGCGGTAGGTATCAGCCACAGGTCCCAGTTGTCTATTTTGAACAGGTCGGCGGCGAACTTGGGCAGTTGGCCGGTGCCGGTCATGGTGGCGCTGTTGACCATGAACGGCGGCAGAACTTCCTGGTAGCCGTGTTTCTGGGTGTGCAGGTCAAGGAAGAAATTGACCAGGGCCCGGGACAGGCG
Source organism: Desulfobacteraceae bacterium (assembly GCA_022837185.1). GTDB lineage: Bacteria > Desulfobacterota > Desulfobulbia > Desulfobulbales > Desulfobulbaceae > UBA10518. Next base: position 6,868 of record JALHJD010000149.1, on the reverse strand, counting down.
GGCCCCGAACCCCTTCAGGAGCGCGAACCGGGCGCCGGCGAGCTTGGCCGAGGTCTCAAAGTCGAGAATGTTGAGCTGTTCGCCGATTTCCCAATGGGGCCGCGGGGCAAAAGAAAACTGGGGTATCCCGCCCCATTTCCTGACCTCCACGTTGTCACGGTCGTCCTTGCCCACCGGCACCGAGTCGTCACAGAGATTGGGGATGGACATGACGACGTCCTGCAGTTCTTCCTCGACTGCGCTCAGCCGGGCATCCAGTTCCTTGATTCGGGCCGACGCCTTCCGCATTTCGCCGATCAGGGGTTTGGCCTCGTCATCGGCCCCGCCCTGCTTGAGTTCGGCGATGCGCCGGGAAACGGTGTTCCTCCTGTTCTTGAGGTTTTCCACCTCGGCCAGGAGGGCAAGGCGATCGCCGTCTATTTCGGCAAAGCGGTCAACGATGGCGGAGTCCATCCCCCGCCGCATGGTCTTTTCCCGCACCAGGTCTATATTTTCACGGATAAAGCGCAGTTCAAGCATGATGTTCCAACAGCTTCCCTTTCAGTTAAACCAATCCCGTCAACCAGTCTTACTATCACGGCGGCCCGCGGAACGCAACGCCTAATCAATTGCTTTTCCCGGAGCTCTCTGCTAATTTCAGAAATTTACGGAAGGAACGATTTCTTCGCCGGGTTGAGGAGCAGCTCAGTTGGAACCCTACAAGCATATTGCCGTTTTTCTTGCCGAATTCCGCCGGGCGGCCCGTTTCCTGGGTCTGTCGCTGATCGGGCTGAGCATCGGTCTGTTCCTGATATCCGGCAACCTGCTGCTGGTCATGCAGGAGCATCTGGAGGAGCAGCTCTATTTTTTTTCCGTTGCCGGTCCGTTTCTGGCCCATGTCAAGGTTTCCATTTTCGGCGCTCTGTATATCCTGATGCCCTGGATCATGTATGTGGTCTGGAAGGGGGTCGGCCTGCCCTTCGGCCTGACCGGCCGAAGGCTGTTCTGGTTTGTCTGTGCAACCTGCCTCCTTTTTTATGCCGGGACGATTTTCTGCTACATGATTACCCTGCCCTACGGGGTGAGCTTCCTGCTCGGCTTTCAATCGGAGGACCTCAAGGCCGTGATATCGGTGGGGCGCTTTGTCAATTTCGTGACCGTTTTCATCCTGGCCTTCGGGATTATTTTCGAACTGCCGGTTTTCATGGTGTTCTGCGCCGGAGTCGGCGTATCGAGAAAGTTTTTTGCCCGAAACCGGCGCTACGCCATCCTGATCATCGCCATTCTCGCGGCGCTGCTGACCCCGACCCCGGATGTGGTCAATATGGCGCTGATGGGCGTGCCGCTCTATCTACTCTACGAGATCGGCATTCTAATCATCCGCGTCTTCAACCTGGACCGGAAACAGACAAGGCCCCCCGTCCGGTAGCAGGCCGGAGTATGAGCGGAGGGGTCAGGATTCGATTATCCGTATCCCGTGCTGGAGCAGCAGCGCGGCGGCAACCCCGGTTTTCGGGGTCAGGCCGCAGGAGGGGCTGCCGCCCTTGAGGTAGGCGGTGCCGATGTGCTGGGCCTTGATGACGGCCAGGCACTCCTCCGCTCCCAGGATGAAATTGCGGGTAACATCGAGGCCGTCGCGGGTGATGACCGACGCCCTGCCGGCCAGAACATCGTGGCCGTCTCCGCCGCTCAGGTCCGCGGCGGTCCTGGGAGTGGGCAGGCCGCCGAGCTGTTCCGGGCAGACCGGTATCCATAGGCGGCCGGCCAGTTTTCGCATGCAGGCGGCCGAATATCGGCGCTGCCCGTCGTATCGGGTTCGGAGACCCATGAGACAGGCGCTGACCAGACAGATTTCAGGACGTGTTGACAACATGGTGCAACGTCATCAAAAAGGGCTTACACTGGCCGAACGCAGGTTCCTGCGGCGACTGATTTTCATTGTCGCCGTCCTGGGGCTGCTGTGGATTGTTTTTGCGCCTGAGCGGGGGCTGCTGCATTATCATCGCCTGCATAAACAGATAGAGACGCTGAGCCGGGAGAACAGAGAGCTGGCCGAACGGAATGCCCAGCTGAAGAAGGAGATCGAACGGCTGCGCAGCGACGAATCCTACCTCGAGGAGCTGGCCCGGAAAAAATACGGTCTGCTCAAGGAAAACGAAACCGTCTACGAGTTCAAGTCCAAAACGCCGAAGAAATAGGCCGGACGGTTTGCCCTGCATCGGAACCCCACGGGTTCCGGACAAAGTCAGGCTCAGGAAAACCCTGATTTCGAGGAGCAGCCGCTCAAGGCGCCGGAGGGGATCTGCGGTCCTCCCTGACCGACACGGAAGCTCGCGGCCGACACGGTTTTCTTGACCTCGAGGCCGCCGCAATGCTTGCACTTGACTGTTTCCGGCGAGGTGACCGACATGATGACCTCGAAATGGGCCTTGCATTTCTTGCAGACATATTCGTAAATGGGCATGATCCATTCTCCATGAGGAGGGGTTGACGAACGGACAACGCGGCCGCCGGAACGTTTCCGGCTGCCGCTTGATTGGGAAATTTAAGCACGGAGCGGGACGTTGTCACGTGAAAAAAACATGGCCGCGGCCGTCAATGCGCCGCGGTCCGGATATGAGGTGCTGCGGCGGATACGCGGCCTGATAGGGTTCCACAGGGCCATGGGCATCGAAGTGTATCCGCGCAGCGGGGGCATGCGGCGGTTTCTGGAGATGACGGACCCCGGCACCGGAGTTCCGGCGGGACAAAAGGCAAAAGGAACTACCCGCCCCGGGCAGGCGGCCGACGGCCGGACCGGGTCGGCCGGAACCCTTCTCCGGGCGCTGCGCCAGGAGGTCGCTGCCTGCACCGGGTGCGTCCTGGCCGCCGACCGCCTGGGGGTCGTTCCGGGCAGGGGAGGAAGGGGCTGCCGCCTCATGGTGGTGGGAGACTGGTCCGCCCAGGATGGCGGGTTTGCCGGGGAGATCCTGTTCGGCCCGGACGAGGATGTCATGCTGGGGAAGATGATGGCGGCCATCGGTCTGGCGCCGGAAGAGGTGTATGTGACCAATTGCATAAAATGCTGCCCCGCAGGCGGAAGGGAACCGGACAGCGCCTGCGCCGCGGCCTGTTTTTCATTTGTCAGCCGCGAGATCGCCGTCCTCGAGCCGCCGATAATCTGCGCCATGGGCGACCTTGCCGCCGGAATGCTGACCGGCAGGAAGGAACCGCTGATCCGTCTGCGCGGCCGTTTCACCGGCTGTCGTCCCGCCGCCTCCGCCGTGGTCATGCCCACCTTTCACCCCCGCCTGCTTTTGCGCAACCCGGAGATGAAAAAGGCGGTCTGGAGCGATCTGCAGGCGATCAGGCGCCGCCTGGAGGGGAAGAGCGGCTGATTTTCCCCTCGCGCATCGCCAGCAGGCCCCGTTTGCCCAGCTCCCGGAAAAAGGTGGTGACCGAGATTTCCGCTTCTCTCCTGCTGGTCTGATGCGCGGTTTGAAAACCATCGACGATCTCCCTGACCGTCCGCTGCCCGTCGATCATCCGCCAGACGGCGGTCCCCATCACGTCCAGCTGCAGTTTCCGGTCAATGACGGTATTCCGCCGGGAGGAGAAGCGTTTGTAAATGCCCTGGAACCAGGGTTTCACCTGGACCTGGTAGGCAAGGCGGACTTCGCCGTTGCCGCTGTCCTCTTCCGCGACCCGGGGATTTTTTACCGGTATGCACTCCAGGGCCTGGTCCTTTGACCCGGGCCGGTTGAACCGGGAAGCCTGTTTCGATCTGTTGAACACCACTGTCGCCTGCCGGAGGTTGCCGGTCGTTCACGCGGCCGGGCGCGCGGTATACCGTCTGCGAATGTCCTCCATGATGGTTGATCCGGGCGCGCCGCGCTTGCCTTCCCCTTTTGCACCCAGAATGACATTTTCGTCGGCGATATGCCAGAGCTTTAACCAGGTCCAGAGGGGTTTTTTCTGCAGCCGGCGGAGAAGGCGCTTCGGCCCCCCGGCCTCTTCCACCCAGGTGCAGGAATCCGGAGCCACGGGGCCGGCGGGCCGGGCCGGATCGGCCAGAGAGGCGCCGAAGGCGCACAGGTCACGGTTGTTGAGCAGAGCCGCGGCGGGCTTGAAGCGCAACAGGGTCAGATCCGAATCGTCCAGCGAGAAGGTGAGGGTGAACCGCCCGACCAGGAATTCGTGGGCCCGCAGTTTTGCCGCGGCCGGCAGAACGGCCCTGATATCATAGACCGCCCAGAGGAGGTCGTCGCCGTCCGCATGGTCGCGGAACGAGGACAGGACAAGGCTCATGGTCTGTTCTTCCCCGGGATTGTCATGAAAGCGCAGCAGGGTCGCCCGGCCGCAGGCCGGGCAGAAGAGCAGCAGCCCCCTGCTGTCAAGGGAGCCTTCGCGGCACGCAAACCCTGTCGCCGCGAACGGCTGGAGAAGTTCTTCAAGGGCGGGGGGAAGAGACCATTTCCGCAGGGCTGCGCCCCCTTGTCCAAAGGTTTTGCCGATTTTTTTCAGGACCCGGTCAGGGGCAAAGCGGCGGCCGGCATGGCGCCATTTCATTTCCAGCACCGGCCGGCCCTCGTCCTCGAAGAAAAGATAATCGCGGAGGATGACCGTGGGCTGCCACTGCGGCGGCACCCGCACGGTTATCCCGTCCCAGCCGATAACCGGCCACTGTTCGGGAGAAAGAGTCATCCAGGTCTAACGGGGGATCAGGTTTTCCCAGCTGTCATCCATCATGGCGGCGGGGCAGGGCTTGCTGTCCATCTGGCACTGCTTGAGGAAACACTCCCGCTCTGCAATGATTCGGTCCGGCATGGTCAGTTTGACCATGTTGCCGATATTCTCATCGATGTTTTTCTGGTTGTGCTGCAGGGACAGGGTGATGTAGTTGCCGTCCTGGTCGGTGAAGCGCCATTTCCACTCCAGGACGATGCCGAAGGCGTCGCCGGTGAATTCGTCCGGTTTGCCGAATTTTTTCTTGTACCGCGCCAGGAGCTCGTTATAAAATTTGCGGCTGGAATCCTTGTATTTCATTTTTATCCTGACTATCTCCCCCGGGCGGTCGCAGGTGCCGTAGGAAATTTCCCCCCGGCGGAACCCGCCGATATCATTGATTATCACCTCCATGACATAGTTGTTGTAGGTCAGGAATTCGTATTCATCGATGGAGGCACCCAGCCGGATGCCGTTGATTTCACGGGGGACATTGTCCGCTGCCGCTGCGCCATGGGCCGGCAGCAGCAGAAGCAGGCCGAGCAGGGTCAGTAGGCGGTGAAGAGTCATGGGCCTTCTCCTCCGGGCGGCAGGTTTATTGTTCTGAACCGCATTCTCTCCAGGCTTCCTCCTTGAGGTGATCGAGAAGATAATGGGTCTGGTCGACAAATAGCTCGACGTGCAGCTTGATGATCCGGGAAACGGTTTTCGGCAGCTGTTCCGGATATTTTTCCATCACCCTGTGAAACGCCTCCCTGGTGATGGTCAGCACCGTTGCGTCGGTCAGCGCAGTGGCTGAAAAAAACCAGTCGAACTCCGCCAGCAGGGCCAGTTCGCCGAAATAGCTGACTCCGTCTGGGGCAAGCAGCTGCAGATGGAACTGGCGGCCATGATGGTCCGCGCAGATGCCCACCTTGCCGCTGATGAGCAGATACATGCGGTCAGCCGGTTCGCCCTGGACGACAATCGGTTCGCCGGCGGGGAATTTCTCCATACTGGCAAGATAGGCATAAAGCCGGAGGGTTTCAAGCGCTGTTTCATGGAAAAAGGGAAGCTGCTGCAGGAAGGCCGTTTTCCTGTCGATGCTGCTGCCTTCACCGCTGTTCCGATGTTTACTGTTTGTGGACGAGTTCATAAAATACTCCCTTTCGGTCCATGAGTTCCGCATAGGACCCCTGCTCGATGACCGTTCCGGCCCTGAGAACGATGATCCTGTCATACGAGGGGGTCAGGTCGAGCCGGTGAATGACGGCGATGATCGTTTTATGCCCTCTATACCTGGTATCAATGAGTTTCTGGATCAGGGCCTGGGACTGGTTGTCCAGACTGGCGGTGGCCTCGTCCATGATCAGGATCGGGGTGTCCTTGAGCAGGGCGCGGGCGATGGCCACTTTCTGCCGCTGGCCGCCGGAGAGCCGGTCGCCCTTGGAGCCGACCTCGAAATCAAGGCCGATGTCAAGGATCTCGTCCCGCAGGCCCTGACGGGCAAAAGCCTCCATGGCGACGGCGTACAGGCGCTCCTCATCGGGTGTTTCCCTGATGGTTCCGCCGAAGAAAATATTGTCCTTGAGGCTGTGGCGGTACAGGTATTCGGTGGGACAGAAGGGGATGAAATCCCGCTGATCGGTGAACATCGGCAGCGACGCCAGGGCCCCGGTCTCCCGCAGCCGGCTGGTCGAGGTGAAGCAGGCCTCTATGTCGACGCCCATCAGATGCTCGAGGAAATAATGGCGGGTCGAAAGAATTCTGTCATCCAGTCCCTCGGGCAGGTCGACGATCGAATGTCTGCCGGGGATAAACCGCAGGGCCAGGAGGAGCAGCCGGTTTCGGTGCTGTCGCTGCCGGGGGGAACCGTTGCCGAGATCGTCGAGCAGAGTTGCGTAGTTTTCGAGTTCATCCGCCTGCATGGGGCTGCGCTCAAAAAAGAACTCGTCTTCGCCGATGTCCTTGAGCAGATGAACGGTTTTCCGGGCGATGTCAAGCCCCAGGGCAACGAGGTCCCCTTCCAGCCCCCGTTCATCGATCAGCTTCCTGAACACCTTGTTGTCGGGAAGATGTTCGGTGTCGAACTCGCCGCTCAAACTGTCGCCGAAGATGATATTGTCCCGCAGCGAACAGTAGGTGAGAAAATAATGGCAGTCGTAAAATTCGATGATGCCGGCAAACTGTTCGTTGAGTTCTCCCT
>JALHJD010000493.1 GCA_022837185.1 Desulfobacteraceae bacterium | reverse complement strand
TGAGGGTCAATCAATGGGGGCAGCCCCCCCTCCGGGAGCGGTTCCCAGCCCGCGCCGCTTGCCAATCCTCCGGCAAATGGGTACGTTGATTGGTTCGCCTTTGGCTAGGATCGTTCATGGTTGCCCCCCGGCCCGACCACCAGCGGATTGTGATTACCGGCGTGGGGCTGACTGCGCCCAACGGCAACAACCTGGCGGAGTTCCGCGAGAGCCTTCTGGCCGGCCGCAGCGGGGATCCGAGAATCATCACCTGCCATCTCGGCGCCGGATCCAGCCTCTGCGCCGTGGCGAAAGGAAAATCCCGGGACACCTCCATGGGCTTCACGCCGCTTTCGGGAGTCGTCATGGGCACGCGTTCGGGCGATCTCGATCCGGCGGTGGTCTCCTTCCTGATGGAAAAAGAGCGCTGCTCGATTGCGGAAGCGCTGGACATTTTAAACCGGCAAAGCGGCGTTTTCGGCATTTCCGGCGTCTCTCCCGATTTTCGCGATCTGGAGCAGGAAGCGGCCCGGGGGCACGAGCGGGCGCGCCTGGCGCTGGATGTCTTCGCCTACAGCGCGGCGCGGGGCATTGCGTCTTTGATTCCGGCCGCGGGCGGTCTGGACGCCCTGGCCTTTACCGCGGGCATCGGCGAAAACTCGCCGGTGATGCGCCGGCGCATCTGCGCGTATTTCTCGTGGCTGGGGCTTAAGCTGGATGAGGACAAAAACAACGCCGGCGGCGAAGGAGATATTGCGGCCGGCGAATCGGCCGTCCGCGTGTTCGTCGTGCCGACGGACGAGGAAAAAATGATCGCCCGGGAGACTGAGGCGGTTTTGAAAAATAAATAGAAAAAGGCCTCTGCGGAGGAGAAGCCTTTTGCCTGACAATAACGAACGACTGAAGATTTTGGAGGTTAAATATGGAAAAAGTAAAAATGACGCCCAGTGAGGCGATTGTCGAAACCCTGCTGGCCGAAGGCGTGGACCATGTCTGCGGCATTGTCGGCTCAGCCTTTATGGACATGCTGGATCTCTTTCCGACGGCCGGAATCAAATTCATTCCGGTGCGCCACGAGCAAAGCGCCGCGCACATGGAAGACGCCTACTGCCGCGTGTCCGGGCGCTGCGGCGT
>JALHJD010000492.1 GCA_022837185.1 Desulfobacteraceae bacterium | reverse complement strand
ACGATTTTTACGCCGCGGCTTGCGGAGAACAGCGGACGGTTTCCCGGACATGGGCTTTCCGGACTTCTCCGGAGACCGTCGGAGTATAGGAAAGGGCGCGCTGCGCGTCAAGAAAATCCTCGCCGCGCTTTTCATAACCGTTGACATCCCCCGGGGAAAACTGTCATGATGGGCGCGAAAGCAACATCTCCAAGGAGGCATGAAATGGCCGTGAAAGAATGCGCAAACTGCGGATACAGGTCGGCGGAGTCTTTTGTGAACGACATTTGCCCCGCCTGCGGACTGACTTTCTGGAAATGCCGGGAATGCGGCTATATCCTGAAAGCGGCGACCCTGCCGGAGCAGTGCCCGTCCTGTTATAAAAAATGCGAGTTTAAAAACGTTACCTGCTACACGCCGGAATGCGGCGGACCGGGCAACGTCGATCCGTCGCTGTAAGCAGCATTAAGATCCGGCGCCGGAGGGCGGAAGCATTCCGCGGGGCGCAGGTGCGGCCGCCGTTTTGGCGGGCATATGGACCGTTTCCCCGGATACCGAAAAACATCCACCGGCCGGGCGGGATTTATTTTTTTAAGGAGGTTCATGAATGGAGCAGAAAAGTCTTTTGGGCCGGGCGCTGTTTGTTGTCCTGGCGATTGCCGTCCTTTGCGGTTGGGCCGTTTCGGCCGCCGCTCAAAGCGAGTTCAATAAACAGTTTTCGGCCGCAACGCCGCCCGATGCGGTGACGGTGTACACGGCGGCGAAGATCTGGACAATGGAAAAGAGCAACCCGGAAGCGTCCGCCGTAGCGGTATCGGGAAAGCGCATTCTTGCCGTCGGATCCCTCGACGAGGTGAAAGCCGCCCTGGGCGACGGAAAATTCACCCTCGACGAAACTTTCCGGTCCCGGATTATCCTGCCGGGGCTGATCGACCAGCATCTGCATCCGATTCTCGGCGCACTTACGCTCGCCACCGAGGTGATCGCGACGGAAGACTGGGTGCTGCCCGGCCGGACCTTCAAAGCGGCGAACAGCGCGCAGGAATATCTCTCCCGCCTGAAGGAGGCGGATCGCGCCCTGAAAGATCCGAATGAATGGCTGATTTCCTGGGGATACCATTCGCTGTGGCACGG
>JALHJD010000491.1:928-2044 GCA_022837185.1 Desulfobacteraceae bacterium | reverse complement strand
AAGGGGATCGGCTTCCTGCCCGACGAAAAGAATCTGCCCAGGTATATTGACCTGTACCGCCGGACCATCGAGGCAACCAGGGCCATGCCCTGGCGCGAGTCGCTGACGGCCAGAATCGCTGCGGCCAGATCTTTCCACGAGGACAGGGAGGCCATCGACTATCGCTGCCTGACCTCCATAGAAATATTCCGCAAACGGACTTTTCACAATCTGCGGGAATATCCCCTGGCCTCGCTCCTGTTCACCGGGACCTCGCCCCGCTATATGAGTTTTCAGCTCAACTGCGCCGTCGAGATCATCGGCGAGCCGGACCCCCGTTTCACCTTTATCAAGCTTTCCAGGCGCATGTTCGAGTTCGATGCCTTCCATATTGCCCAGCCGGATTTTCACATCGGCTACCTGTTCTGGATTGCCGAGGTGATCGATAAAACGCCCCACCGGGTAGCTTTCCCGGCCTGGGACAGCGGGGCGGCCGGGCCGCATCCGTCCCTGGAGTGGGACGATGAGGCCTTGTCCGTCCTCCGGTCCCTGCCGGCCTGGTCCAGACCCCATGTGAAAAGCGAGATCGAACGGTACGGGGCCGAGCGGGGCTTTTGCAGAATCACCGTCGAAGTCGTCTCCGAGGCGAGGAAAATCCTCCGCCATTAACATGATCCCCCTGCGGAAGCCGCTGTGACTGAAAAGAGACAGGAAAACCCCTATACAAAAATTCTTGTGGCCCTGGACGGGTCGGACGATTCCCTGGCCGGCGGCAGCCTTGCCCTTGCCCTCGCCGCAAGCTGGGGGGCAGAGCTGCGGGCCGCGCATGTCTATGACGCCCGGATCCACAGCACCCGTTTCCGGGAGATGGAGCCGGGCCTGCCGCCCCGGTACCGTGCCGGCGAATCGCTGGGCAGGCTGCGCCGGGAGCATGACTCCCTGATGACCGATGGCTTCCGCGCCCTGTCACTGGGCTACATGGAGGACTTCCTGGCCGAAGCCGCCCGCTGCGGGGTGGCGGTGACCGAGGAGGCGGTGGAAGGCAGGAACTACGTCGGCCTTCTGCAGCTTCTCGGCCGGGAAAGGATCGACCTCGTCGTTCTCGGTGCCGCCGGACTGGGTGCACAGCGGGATGGC
>JALHJD010000491.1:0-913 GCA_022837185.1 Desulfobacteraceae bacterium | reverse complement strand
CTCTCAGGGTGCTGCGCCGCGCTCCCTGCGATGTGCTCATTGCCAGGGCGAAAGCCCCGGGATGCAGCGGCAGGCCGGCCCTCGCCTGCACGGACGGCAGCAGCCAAGCGGGTTCGGCCCTGCGCAAGGCTGCGGCGGTGGCCGCATCCCTTGCCATGGAACTGCGCCTCTTTGCCGCGTATGACGTGGAGTTCCACAAGACCATCTTCAAAACCATGGCCCGCAGCCTTTCCACCGCCCGTCAGCGGGAAATCGGCCTGGACCGGCAGGAGGCGGTGCACGAGGAGCTGATTGACAAGAGTCTGGAGGCGTTGTATTCCACCTTTCTTCAGGACGGCATCCGCGAACTTGCCCTGCCTGAGGGGGAAGTGCGGACCTCCCTGCGGCCGGGCAAGGCATACAGGGCCATTGTCGATTACGCCGGCGAGACGGGGGCGGGCCTGGTGGCCGTCGGCCGCTTCGGGCATAATTTTGAACCGTTTTCGGACATCGGTTCCAACGCCGAGGCGGTGGCCCGCCTGGCGCCCTGCCACGTGCTGGTCTGCAACGGGGGCGCCAATCTGCCCCGAGCCGGGATCGAACGGGAGCCGATGCAATGGGAGGATGAGGCCATGCGGCGGCTGGAGCGGATTCCATCATCCGTTCGCCCCATGGCCAAAAGGGCCATCGAGCAGCAGGCCCGGGCGCAGGGAATGCGGGTGGTTACTCTGCAAATCCTGGAATCGGCGGCAGGCCGGTTCGGCATGGGATAGACGGAGCATGCCGTCCCTGCCTGGAAAACAGTGAAGGAAAACCAGAATCATGGAAACCCATCCCGAAGCGGAAAAAATTGTTCTTGCCAGCCTGAAGCCGAAGGCGCCGCCGTTTCATCAATTCATCGTCAGGAAGAAGCTGCTGGGCGGCTGCTGGCAGG
>JALHJD010000148.1 GCA_022837185.1 Desulfobacteraceae bacterium | reverse complement strand
ATCGCCGCCTTCAAAAACCAGGTAGCCGGTTCTGCCGTCCAACGCCTGGATTTCACAGATGCAGGTCATGGCTTCGGTCTCGACAAGCTTGAGAAAACCGCTGATCGAAACACCGTTCATGGTTCCCAGGAGGATCTGCTCCTTGCCGAGAATCGAGAGAATCAGCTCGCCGAGTTCCGTTACCGAGAACGGCTTCCGGATCAGGCGGCGGCCTTCCTTTTCAAGGCGCTCCTGCAATTCCGGGGTTCCATGGCCGGTCATGACGATGCAAGGCACCCTGGGGAAATTCTTGGTCATGTAGGACAGCAGGACCAGGCCGTTGATCCCTGCCATGACCAGGTCGGTGATCAACAGAGAGAATTTTTCCCGCCGGAGGGCACTGATCGCCTCAAATCCGCTGTTGACGGGAACAACCTCGAACCTGTTTCTGTATTTTTCCAGAATTTCGGTCAGGATAAGCAAAAGTTGCTCATCATCGTCCACAATGAGAACTTTATCCATTTGTCGTCTATCCTTTGCCGCAGAGTGTTGAACCAAACGCCCCGCTGCCGCGGTTTCCATGGGTCGCGGCTATATTGCCGGTGAGGCGGCGCCGTCGGATATCCCCGTTCTGTTTTCCAGGATGAGGTTGTCCAGCAGGATGCCGGAATAGTTCGCCAGAATGGACATGGAATCCGTCACATCCCCGACATCGAGCTCGGCGGCGATCACCCCGTGGGTTTTTGTTCTTCCCTTCAGGCCCATGACGACCCAGTTGGTGAGATCGTTGGGACCCAGCCGCAGGGGTGAAGCGGAAAAATCGATCTGGGAAACTATCCTGCCGGTCTCAAGGCATCTGCCGAAGGGGACGATTTCGTCCCGGGAGAAAGAGAGGGCGGGTATATCCTGCAGGCCGCCGCTGCCCCATATTCCCCGCAGCCGGCCCGCCTCCTCGTCCTTGATGAATATGGCCGCCGACCTGGTCTCCAGGTCATGGACAAAGGCTTCGGCGAGGATGCGGCACAGATCGACCGGGTTTTTTACCCGCATGAGGTCCAGTTCGACATGATACAGAGAGGACAGGATGTTGTTCTGTCTGAACAGGATTGCCGTCATTTCATCCAGTTCCTTGCGCTGTTCATCGACCTTGCGGTGCAGTTTGGAGACCCTGAGCATCATGGCCGCGAATTCGGCGACAAACTGATACACCTCCACTTCAGCGGGTTGCCGGGGGTCCAGGGCAAGAAAACCATAAGCGGCGGGTTTGGCCTTGATGGGCATGATCACAGGGGATGCAAATCCGGGCAGCAGATCGGTGACATCTTCGGCGCTCGACGACCAGATGACATGCTGATCGTTGATCAACCGCTGCATTGCCGGCGAGGTATCGATGGCAATGGTCTGCCGGTAGTCCTCGGGCACAAGTTTGCCGTCCCGGGCGATTTCCACGACCTGGGCAGAGTTTTTCACCAGCCAGACACTGTTGCGCTCAGGACGCATTTTCTGGGCTATCTGTTTGGAAAAGAGCGCCGCCAGGGTGTCTTCATCGTAGAGGTGGACGGAGGAATAGACCAGGTGCTTGAGGGCGGCGAGCTGGCTGTATGCTCCCTTGTATATTTCGAACAGTTCATGGTCGGCGGCCGACGGTTTTTCAAGGGTTTCGCCCGGGGTTTCGTCCTGCGCGGCGGCATTTTGCGCCGCCCGTTCCAGCCCCCGGAGGACAGGGGTAATGTCAACGGGGGAGGCATCGCCAGCCGCCGCTTTTTCCCGCAGGAGGGTCAGCAGGTCGAGCCCGTCGAACATGGCCTGGATGAAGGATGACGAGACCGCCTTCCGGCCTTTGCGGATTTCTCCCAACAGATCCTCCATCCGGCGGCCGATTGCACTCATTTCCTCCAGACCGGCAAAGCCGGCCGAACCCTTGACGGTATGGGCGATGCGGAAAACCTGGTTCGCCAGCTCATCGCTGTCCGGCTCTTCCTCAAGCTGGATCAGGTGCAGGTTGAGCTGATCCAGCAGATCCGATGCTTCTTCAAGGAAATCCTGCCGCATCTGCTCGAGCAGTCGGGCGTCAAGGTCCTGTTGATCATTGTGGTCAGTCATGGATTTCTTCCTTTGCGGATTTACGTTGGTCCGGTCTCCGGCATTGGGGGCGGTTGACCCGGACCACGGCGGAATGGCTACAGAACTTCATCAAGCAGGTTCAGCAGCTGCGTCGGCTTGAAGGGCTTGACAATATAGGCGGTGGCGCCCAGGGCCATGGCTTTGTCCCGATCCTCATCCTGTCCCTCGGTGGTGAGCATGATAACGGGGATGGCGGCGTAATTTTCGTCGTTTTTGATTTTTTCCAGAAATTCGAGGCCGTTCATTCTCGGCATGTTGACATCGAGGATGACGGCGTCAAACCGCTCGCTGTCCATGAGGGCCAGCGCCTCGATCCCGTCTCCGGCGCCCCCCATCCTGTATCCTTTCGACTTGAGGCTGAATTCAACCATTTTTCTGACACTTGGCGAGTCATCGACCGTTAATATTTTTTTCTCCATGTTTCCCCCTTTGACAGTGTTGCCGGTCAGTCAGGGTCATCGTTCCGAATCCGGAATCAGGCCTGACCTGGTGCTGCCGGTTAATCCGCGGTTCGTAAAGTGAATGTATCAACCAGGGCCTGCAGTTCCGCGGCGAGCTGGGCGAGCTCCGCCGCGGATTCGTTCACCTGTCTGATCCCTTTGCCGCTTTCCTCGACGCCGATGCTGACGCCCTGAATGTTGGCGGCCACCTCATTGGAGCCGGCCGCCAGGGCAACTATGCTGTCGGTGACCTCATGGGTGGCTTCCCGGGAATCGGCCACCAGGGCCAACATGCCCTCTGTCTCGCGGCTGTGGACTGCCACGGCGGCAGTGATATCCCGGGAAGATTCATTCAGGTGCCTGATGATCTCCGACACCCCGACGATTGCCCGGGCCGCTTTTTCCGTTTCGTCCTGCACTCCCTTGATCAGACCGGAGATGTTTTCAGCGGCCTCGGCGCTCTGCTTGGCCAGTTCCTTGACTTCTCCGGCCACGACGGCGAACCCCTTGCCGGCCTCGCCGGCCCTGGCCGCCTCGATGGTGGCGTTCAGCGCAAGAAGTTTGGTCTGTTCGGTAATTTCCTCTATGGTCGCGGTTGTCAGGCCTATTTCACCGGCGGCCTCCTGCAGGGACTGGATCGTCCGGTTGGCATTGGTCACCATTTCATACGCCGTGTCGCTTGTCTTCAACCCTTCATCGGCCTTATGGCCGATGGCGCCGACTTCATCGGCTATTTTCCGTGTCACCTCCCCCAGGCGCTGCATGTTTCCCGACATCTTTTCCGAAGACTGCTTTATATCATGGGAACTGACATTGATTTCCTCCGTTGACGCCGCGACATTGGCGGCCTGGGCGGACGCCTCTTCGGAACCGGCGGCGAGCTGTGAGGAAATTGCCGAAAGACTTTCCGAGGATTTGCTCAGCACCGCCGCGTTCTGCTGGATCTGTTTGATCGCCGCCGTCAGGTTCCGTGACATTTTTGCCAGGGCGTTGCCGATGGCATCCTGTTCGTTTTTCGGGGTGATATTGAAGCGCAGATCGCCGTCGGCCAGCTTGTTCAGAGCGCCCAGGACGTCGTGTTCGAGGGTGTCGGAAAAGGCGTCGATGCTGTCCGCCATTCTGCCGATCTCGTCATGACGGTTGAACCGCAGTCTTCCTGAAAGACGGCCTGCGGCCATTTCGCCGATCATCCGCATGACGCCGGTCACCGGCTTGATGATCAACCGGTCGAAGAGCAGCATAATGGCGAACATGAGCAGGACGATGCCGACCAGGCCGGTGACCGTCGACTGCCAGACGCTGCTGCGCACCGAACTCCGGGCCTGCTCGCGCATGCCGGTATTCAGGGAAAGAAAGGCGCCGTTGACCCCCTCGACAATGGCGGCAAAGTCCTTTTCGGCCCTGGCCGTCTGCCGCTGCAGGCCCTCGCGGGAGATGAACAGGACAACCTCTCCCATGGGCACAGTGTCCAGGGCAATCTGCCGGCGAACCTGCATCACGTTGCTGTTTTCCAGCGTTTCAACCGCTCTGTCAAGGGGAGCTTCAACGATGCCGGGGACCAGGGCCTCCATTGCCGGGTCGGTGTGGTTGCGGAATGTGGTCAGGATGTCGCCGTCGCTATTTTTTACGTAGGCCAGCAGTACATCAGGATCTTTGGCCACGGTGCGGCAGTAGTTGTCCAGTGCATCAAAATCAAAGGTGAGAATAGGGCCCGGGGCCAGCCCGGCGATCAGTTCGGCCATGCTTTCGGCCTTGGTTTTCAGGGAGGCCTCGGCGTTGCCGGCCTCTCTTTCACCGAACAGCCGCAAATCGTTCTGCAGGCTTTGCTTGACCTGGTCGGCAAGGATGTTGACGCTGGTGGAAACATTGTCCACAGCCTTTTTACCGCTGAGGATCAGAATCAGGCTGATGAGTGCGACGATTGCCACCACGGCGGCGGCAATGGGGATCATCAAGCTGGATCGCAGACTGTTCGAACGGAAAATACGCATAATTCCTCGTAATCGTAATGTGATGGATGCGATCTGTTTGACCCGGTTTTTGTCCGGAGCAAATATAATGAATCTATCTTATAGAATTATTTGATAAAATCAAACTGCCGTATTGTATCAAATAGAAAATAAAAGTAAAATTTTTCATGAATTTTTTTCTCCCCTTATTGATGCGGGAGAAGGGTGGTTTTTTTCCTGCATTCATGCGGGCAAACGGCCCTCTCCGTGCAGCCGGTGAGCACGCGGCGGTTTTGTCCCGTTCTCTTTTCTCAAATCCATGGTATGATTATTGTCCTGAACGTCTCTTGCAAACCGGTATCGGGATCGCGGTCGAAATCGACACGCCCTGATCCCGGAGCGGCGCACACAGCTGTCGACGGGCCGCTGCAGGCGGAAATCAAGACCAGGGGAAACTGAGCAGACCCGCTCGACCATTTTTCTGATTGCAGACCATGCGCTCCTTTTTCCGTCATATTCCCAACCTGTTGTCCCTGCTGCGGCTGACACTGGCCCTGCTGCTCCCCTTCAGCCCGGAGCGCTGCTGGTTCTGGATCGTCCTCGGCGGGGGAGGGAGCGATTTTCTTGACGGCTGGATTGCCCGGCGCTGGAAGATGGAGACCTGGCAGGGGGGCCTGCTTGACGCCGTGGCGGATAAGGTCTTCGTTCTCTCCGCCCTGCTGACATTTGTTGCCGCCGGGATTTTTTCTCCCTGGTGGATACCGGCCGTCGTCGCCCGGGACCTGACGGTGGCGGCGATCGCTGCCTACGCGGCATGGAGCGGCGCGTGGGCCTCGTTCAGGAAGATGAATTCCCGGTTGTCCGGCAAGGCGGCGACAGGCGGGCAATTCCTGTTGCTGATGCTGGCATCGTTGGGCGGCGCCGGCATCCAAGCCGTTCTCCTGCTGGCCATCCTGCTGAGCTTTGTTGCCGCCGCGGATTACGGCCGGCAGTTTGCCGCCGCCCTGCAGGCCGGGCCCGCGGACGCGCCCCGCGGACGGATGGAAGACGGTCTGTAAGATGAGACCGCTCGCTGCCGTCCAGGTCCCGGCGGCAGCGAATGCACGGCACCCGGGCCTGTCGTGATGCTTTTCCCTCCGATCAATGGTATACTGTTGACGGCAATCAATGGTGCGGGAGAACATTCCCGCGCTCCTTCTCCTGGAGGTTTCAGTATGCCCACCGCCGCGCAGCTTCTTGTCCGGTGCCTCGAAAACGAAGGGGTGGAGTACATTTTCGGTCTGCCGGGCGAGGAAAATCTCCATGTTGTCGACGCCCTGCTGGACAGCCCCATCAAGTTCATCACCGTCCGGCATGAGCAGGGGGCGGCCTTTATGGCCGATGTCTACGGGCGCCTGACCGGACGGGCGGGCGTCTGCCTGTCCACCCTGGGACCGGGGGCCACCAATCTCATGACCGGTTTCGCCGATGCCAACATGGATCGCGCCCCCATCGTCGCCCTGGCCGGGCAGGGGGCCACCACCCGGATGCACAAGGAAAGCCACCAGGTGCTGAACCTGGTCAACCTGTTCAGCCCGGTGGCCAAATACAGTGTTGCCATTCTCGAACCGGAGATTGTTCCCGAGATCGTCCGCAAGGCCTTCAAGGTCGCCCAGGCAGAAAAACCCGGCGGCTCCTTCATCAGTTTTCCCGAAAATATCGCCGCCGCACAGGTGGGGGATGATTCGGTCCCGCTCAAGGTCCAGGGACCGCTGCCGCCGCAGCCGTCGCCCCTCAAGGTCGAAAGGGCCTCCCGCGTTATCGCGGAAGCCGAATTTCCCATTATCCTGGCGGGAAACGGCGTTGTCCGGGCCAATGCCGGCGGGGCCCTGCTCAATTTCGCTGAGCATCTCGGTATCCCCGTGGCAACCACCTTCATGGCCAAGGGCGCCGTTCCGTCTTCCCATCCCCTCTGCCTCGGCGCCATCGGGCTGCAGGCGCACGATTACGTTGCCTGCGGCTTTGACCGGGCCGATGTTGTCATCTGCGTCGGTTTCGACATGGTCGAATATCATCCCTATCTCTGGCATCCCCGCGGGGACAAGAAAATTGTCCATATCGACCAGATGTACGCCGAAGTCGATTCCCGCTACATTCTCGAAGTAGGGGTCATCGGTGATATTTCCTCCTCGCTTGACCGCATTGCCGAACGAACCGTGCGGGACAAAACGGTCAGCACCTTCGCGCTGCGCGAACTCATTGACAATGAGCTGCGGCAGTACCGGGACGACGACGGCTTCCCCCTCAAGCCCCAGCGGATCATCAACGACGTCAGGACCATGGGCTTAAGGGCGGTCATGCAATATTCCGGGTCGCTTGACAATTACACCGGTGAACCCCGTATCTCCATGGAAAGGCTTCTCTCAGCAAAGGAAGGAATGCCAAAGTCACTCAAGGAAGCCATTTCCGTCTCTATCAGGAACGCAACCCTTTTCCATTCGTTCCAGAGAAGGATCCTGCAAAACGGGGAGGTAACGATATCGCCAGGGGTTTTGGCCGGGATCAGGTTCGAACCCGTAAGGAGCGCAGCCATCTATGTCCCGGGAGGGAGATTCCCCCTTCCCAGTACGGCCGTTATGGGTGTGACCGCAGCAAAAGAAGCCGGAGTGGACCGGTTGGTGGCACTGACTCCTCCATCCGGTGAAGGTGGACCCCACGACACGATCCTCGGGAC
>JALHJD010000490.1 GCA_022837185.1 Desulfobacteraceae bacterium | reverse complement strand
TTTTTTGTTGAACTGGCCGGCTTCAAACGTGGCCTTGGCGTAGGTGAAGTTGCCGTACACCCGGAGCGTCTTTTCCCACAGGTACGATACGGAAATTTCCGCTCCGTCGTGGCGGGTTTTGCCGACGTTGCGGTTTTCGCCCAAATACAGAATCGGATCGTAGATGAAATACTGGATTTCATCCAGAAAGGGAATCCGGTACACCGTCGCGTAGCGGGCGTACGCTTTTGATTTCTGACCCCACAGCCAGGTGAGGCCCGCTTCGTAGGCCTGGGCGCGGTAGGTTTTGCGGTTGTCGAAATCGTTGGTCGGCGTGGCGAAATCCGTGTTGGAGCCGGAAACCGCCGTTTCCTCGAAACGGTAGCCGGCGCTCACCACCATGTTTTTAAACGGGCTGAATTCGTCGCGGATGTAGGCGCCCGCGCTTTCCCGCCGAAGCTTCGCCCGGCTCAGCCTGAGCGTTCTTTCCCGGTCGTTGAAAAAAATCTTTTGATAGGGCTCCTGGTAATAATCGATGCCCGCGGTGACTTTGTTGCGGAAGCTGCCGATGTCTCTTTCCAGAACGTACTTGGGCGCGATGCCGTACGTTTCGGCGGATGTGTCCGAATACACATAGGAGTATGGGGACCAGGACGAGGCCCAGGACGGCATGTTGGTTTCCAGGTCTTTCCGGCCGTAGAGAAAATGGATGTCCATCTGTCCCAGGCGGCCCCAGAAGGATTTCACGCCCAGGTTCACGTTGGTGTACTTGTCGCGGCCGTCGTTGTTGTCGTTGGCGTTCATAAAGTATGCGGGCATGGCGGGCTGGTACTGCCGCCGGTCCTGCCGCATCTGATCTTTGGTCAGAGCGCCCGGCATCTGATAGTCGGTCCGGTTGAACGAGACGCCCAAAGAGACGTTCAGCAAATCGTGCGCCGCGTAACCGACGTCGAAGCCGCCGCCCTGGGCCGCGTATTTGGACCGGTCGCGGTATCCGGAGCTGAAATTGTTTTCGCCGACCAGGGCGTAGGTCCACGACCCTGCCGCGCCCGTGACGCCGATCCGTTCGTTGTGCAGGCCGTAGCTGCCCGCCAGCACGGAGGCGTTGGCCACCGGCCTGCCTTTCCCCTTTTTGGGAATG
>JALHJD010000147.1 GCA_022837185.1 Desulfobacteraceae bacterium | reverse complement strand
GACCATAACGAATACTTCGCCCTGGCTGCCCCGGTTCAGTTGGGCTGCGGCGGCGGTCTGACCTCCTGCCATTCCGGGCCAAACAACGATGTCCGGCCGCCGGACGGCACCATCAGCCAGTACTGCGCCACCTGTCACGGCAACTTTCATACCCTGGGAACTGCATCTGACAGCGGCATAGGCGTGGATGAAATCGCCCCGTTCATCCGCCATCCCACCGACCTGACCATCCCCAGCCGGGATGAATACCTGGACTACACCGTCTATGACCTCGATTCGCCCGTCGCCCGGACGTCGGTTGGCGGCCTCAGCGGGCCGAGCAGCGTGGTCAGCCCCGGCGCCGACGCGGTGATGTGCCTCTCCTGCCACTATTCCCACGCCGGTCCCTATGACGACATGCTCAGGTGGGACTACACCACCATGGTTGCCGGCGGCGGCACCACCTCGCCCAGCGGCTGCTTTGCCTGCCATACCACCAAGGATTGAACCTCCCCGGCCGGGCGCGGAGGAATGACGCCGCGCCGGGGAGGAACACCCCGGTCGCCGCATCTCCCGCCTCTTTCGATAAAGGACGGCCGCGAGCCTCCCGGTCCGGTCACATCATATTTCCGCTTCCCGAAAACGCAGGGCCTGGCGGTCCTTGACCGAGAGAATCGGCTCCCCGGCCAGCGGCCAGTCGATGTGCAGGTCCGGGTCGTTCCAGACGATGGCGCGTTCGTGCTCCGGCGCATAGAACTCCGTTGCCAGATAGAAGAGGTCGGCGACATCGGAGAGAACGAGAAAACCGTGGGCAAATCCCTCGGGTATCCAGAACTGGAGCTTGTTCTCCTCGGACAGGCGGACCCCGGTCCATTGCCCGAAGGTGGGTGATCCCCTGCGGATGTCCACGGCCACATCGTAGACTTCGCCCCGCAGCACCCGGACCAGCTTGCCCTGGGGACAACTCACCTGGTAGTGCAGCCCGCGCAGGACATTACGCACCGACCGGGAATGATTGTGCTGGACGAAATTGGGGCTGAATCCGGCCAGCTCCTCCCACCGCCGCTGGTTGAAGCTCTCGAAGAAAAAACCGCGCTCGTCGGTGAAAACCCTGGGCTCGATGATCAGCGCGTCCGGAATGTTGGTGGCAATTACCTTCATTGTTGTCTCCTTTGTCCCTGCAGTTCGTCCCGGCCGCCGTACATGCGCCGGTAGTACTCCTGGTAGGAACCGTCGATAACCGCAGCAAGCCACTCCCGGTTGGCGAGATACCAGTCGACGGTCTGTTCCATGCCCTGCTCAAACGTCACTTTCGGTGACCAGCCGAGTTCGGCGGCGATTTTCCCGGCATCAATGGCGTAGCGGCGGTCATGCCCGGGCCTGTCCCGGACAAAGGTGATCAGCGACCGGCGGGGCCGGGCGGACGGCAGCAGACCCCCCTTCCGGTCAAGAATATCACAGAGCAGACCGACGACCTCCAGGTTCTTCTTTTCGTTGCGGCCGCCGATATTATACGATTCTCCCGGCCGCCCGTGCTCCACAACCTGCAATATGGCCTCGCAATGATCCAGAACGTACAGCCAGTCACGCACATTGCCGCCGTCCCCGTACACGGGGAGCTCCCTGCCGTGCAGGCCGTTATTGATGATCAGCGGTATCAGCTTCTCGGGAAACTGGTAGGGACCGTAATTATTCGAACAGTTGGTAATCAGCACCGGCAGGCCGTAGGTATGATAATATGCCCGGGCCAGGTGGTCGGAAGAGGCCTTGCTGGCCGAATAGGGCGACCGGGGATCGTAGCGGGTCGATTCGGTGAAATATCCCGTGTCGCCCAGGGAGCCGAACACCTCGTCGGTGCTGACATGCAGGAAACGGCAACTGTCCGCCCGGCCGGGGGGGCCGGCTTCGATCCAGTGCTTCCTGGCCGCTTCGAGCAGGGTGTAGGTTCCGACAATATTGGTGCGGATAAATTCGGCCGGACCGGCGATGGAGCGATCGACATGGGACTCGGCGGCAAAATGGACGACGGTATCGAATCTGTAGCGGTCAAAAAGTGCGTCGATCAGATCCTGATCGCAGATATCCCCCTTGACGAAATGATACCCGGGGGTCTCCGCCACATCCGCCAGACTGGCGAGATTGCCGGCATAGGTGAGCTTGTCGAGATTGATCACCCGCCACCGCTCCCGCGTCCCGAGAAGGAGCCGGACAAAATTCACCCCTATGAAACCGCAGCCGCCGGTAACCAGAACTGTTCTCTGCATTCCTCTCTTCCACCTGTTTTTTCTTTGCTTCATGTTGTTCCGGGCGGATATCCCGCGCGGGATATCCGCCCCACCCGGCTTGGAGCCGTTGCGTTCCGGTCCCCCGGAGGCCTTGCCGCCCATGCCGAAGGCAAGGTACTATAAAAACAGTCGGACCCCCTGTCAAACATGGAATATTCTTTTTCCGCCCAGCGGTTGGAGCCGGGCCCGCCCCGCCCGCTCCCGCATCGGCCGGCTGCTTGATTGTGTGGACAAAGGGGAATATTTCGGGTAAAAATATGAATTTGTCGCATTCAGGCATTTCCGTTCAGACAACGGCTCATCAATATATGAAATCGTACCCCCCGGTCATACTCATTATCCTCCTCTTCCTCTTTTCCGCCCTGCCCTCCTCTGCCTGGGCAAAGGACGAAAAGCCGTATCTGGCGGACATCCTCCTCACATCGTCCCAGACGGACCTGCTGCTTTTCTGTACAATACAAAACAGTTTCATGGCCGATATGATCAAAGGCGTGCAAAACGGCATCCCCGTCACCTTTACCTTTCTGGTCAAACTGGAAAAAATAAATAAAAACTGGCCTGATTCAACCCTGGGGGAAATGACCATACACCATACACTCGCCTATGACCCCATCAAGCAGAGATACTCGGTGTCCCTGTCGGAACGGACCACCGGGGCGATGGTGACGGATTCCATCGATAGGGCCATGGAGGTGATGGCGGAGCTGAACGGCATCAAGATCATACCCCTCGCCGAACTCGAGCCCGACAAGCCGTACGCCCTGCACGTCAAGGCGGTCCTGGCCGAAAAAACCCTGCCCCTGAACCTGCACTACATTGTCCCCTTTATTTCCCTGTGGAATTTCGAGACCGACTGGAGAACCATAGAATTCACCTACTGATCGGTATGCTTACTCCCCAGCAGCGCCAGAAAAAAAGACAGTACATCCGCTATGTCATTATTTTCTGCTGTGTACTGATACCCGTTTTCGCCCTCCTGCAGCGGTACCTGCTCAAAGGCACCTTCACCCTTCCCCTCAGCAGCACGATTCTCATCTTTGCCCTTATCAACATCAACGGCCTGCTGCTCCTGCTCATGCTCTATCTTGTGCTGCGCAACCTGGTCGAGCTCATATTCGAACGCAGGCATAAGATCATCGGCAGCAAGCTGCGCACCCGGCTGGTCGTTTCCTTCATTTCCCTCTCCTTCGTGCCCACGGCGCTGTTGTTCATCATCGCCCTGAGTTTTGTCTCCACTTCCATGGACTACTGGTTCAACACCAATGTCGAGGATTCCCTGCAGTCCTCCCTCAAACTTGCCCAGACTGTCTATCACGAAACCGAACTGGAGGCGGAAAATATCGGCATGCGCATCGGCACTGCCATGGAGGAGAACAGAAGGTATTTGAACCCGGTGACCGTGGAACACTTCTTTGCCAAGATCGTCAAAGATCCGCCTCCCGGTTCTCCCGATGCCCTGACCCTGATGGACAGTACCCCACAGGAGGTTGTTTCGCTGCGGGGGGACCGCCTCCTTACCGTCGCCCTGCCCGACGTTCCCACCGAGGCCCTGCGCCTGGCCAGAGATAAAGGGCGGCCGGAAACCATCACCCAGGACACCGGGGTCGGCGAACTTGTCCGTTCCATTGCCCCCGTTCTTGGCAAGAATGGGCAGGACAGCTACTTCCTGATCACTTCGGTTCTTATCCCCTCGGAACAGCTTGTCCGGATGAAATCGATATCCGACGGCATCAACGACTACCGCCAGCTGGTGATGCTCAAGGCCCCGATCAAGCTCAGCCTCATCATCATGCTGATCATCATCACCCTGCTCATCCTTTTCGGGGCGATCTGGTTCGGATTTTACATCGCCCACGGACTCACAGGACCAATCAAGAAGCTTGCGGACGCGACGCGCCGGGTCGCCGAGGGCGAACTCGATTTTCAACTGGAAAAGGAATCGGACGATGAAATGGGACTGCTGGTCGACTCCTTCAACCGCATGACCGCCGACCTGTCCGCCAGCAACAGAAACCTCGCCGAAGCCCATGAAGCCCTCAAGCAGAGCAATATCATCTCCGAACAGCGCCGCCACTACATGGAAACCCTGCTCAGGAATGTCACGGCCGGCGTCATCGCCATCAATGAACACAATGAAATCACCACGATCAATAAATTTGCCGAGGAGTTGCTGCGCATCAACCCGGCCGATTTTCTCAACAAGGATTTTCACGACGTCCTCAGCCGGCCCCACGTCGCCATCCTCAGCGGTTTTTTCAAGGAGCTGCATGAATCCGGAAAACAAACCATCGAACGCCACCTGCGGCTGACCATCCGCAAGGGTGAGACCTTTTCCCTGCTGGTGAACATCACCCGGCTGATGGATGAATCGCGCCATATCGGCTATGTCATTGTCTTCGACAACCTGACGAAACTGGAAAAGGCCCAGCGGCTCGCCGCCTGGCAGGAAGTCGCCCGGCGCATCGCCCATGAGATCAAGAATCCCCTCACTCCCATCCAGCTTTCCGCCCAGCGCCTGCGAAAACGGTACCTCGACAAGATCACCGAAGACCGGGATGTTTTTGACCAGTGCACCACCACCATCGTCAACCAGGTCGAGGAAATCAAGCGGCTGGTCAGTGAATTCTCCGATTTCGCCCGCATGCCCCAGGTAAAGAAAAAAACAAGCAATCTCGTCTCCATCGCCGAGGACATTTTCATCCTCTACCGGGAAGCCCACAAGCACATCGTCTTCACCCTGGACTGCCGGGAGCCCGTCCCCGACTTCTCCTTTGATCCGGTCCAGATAAAGCGCATTCTCATCAACCTGCTCGACAACGCGGTTTCGGTGCTCCCCGAGGGCGGGGAGATCACCCTCTCCCTGTATATCAACACAGCGGAACATACCGTGGTCATGGAGCTTGCCGATACCGGCCCGGGCATCCAGGACAATATCAAACTCCGTCTTTTCGAGCCCTACTTCTCCACCAAGAAATCGGGCACCGGTCTGGGGCTGGCCATCGCCCGGACCATCGTCACGGAGCACAACGGCTCCATCCGGGTGCGGGACAACCACCCACGGGGAGCGGTATTTATCGTTGAGCTCCCCCTTGATAGCTGATATGATGAAAATTTATGAAACATGCTGCACGGGAGAAAGCGCGCTCCCCCTTCCCCCTGATGGACGCAAATGGCCAATACGCTGCTGATCATTGATGACGAGGAGTCCATCCGGGAATCCCTGTCGGGCATACTTGGCGATGAAGGGTTTGCCACCCTGACGGCGTCCTCGGCCGAGGAGGGCCTGGAACTGCTGGACCAGAAGGATGTGGACCTGATCCTCCTTGACATCTGGATGCCGGGCATGGACGGCCTGGAAGCCCTCAAGGCCATCAAAAACCGGTTCGACATGCCGATCATCATGATTTCCGGCCACGGCACCATAGAAACCGCCGTGCAGGCGACCAGGATGGGCGCCTTTGATTTCATCGAAAAGCCCCTTTCCTACGACAAGACCATATTGTCCATCAACAAGGGCCTCCATGTTGCCCGGCTTGAGAAAGAAAACCGGATACTGCGGGACAGGACTCCTCCCCATCCGGACCTGACCGGCAATTCCCCGGCTATCCGACTGCTGCGGGAACAGATAGAACGGGTTGCGCCCACCGACGCCTCGGTGCTGATCAGGGGCGGACACGGAACAGGCAAGGAGCTTGTCGCCCAGACCATCCACTACAAGTCGGCGCGGAAAGACCGGCCCATGGTTGAAGTCAACTGTGCCGCCCTGCCGGAGGAATTGATAGAATCCGAACTCTTCGGCCATGAAAAAGGGGCCTTCACCGGGGCCACCGAGCGGCGGCAGGGGAAATTCGATCTGGCCGACGGCGGGACGATTTTTCTCGATGAAATCGGCGATATGAGCCTCAAAAGTCAGGCCAAGGTCCTGCGCATTCTTCAGGAACAGAAATTCGAGCGGGTCGGCGGCAGCAGGACCATCCAGGTCGATGTCCGCATCCTCGCCGCGACCAACAAGAATCTGGAGGAGGCCATCGAAAAGGACCTGTTCCGGGCGGACCTCTTCTACAGGCTGAATGTCGTCCCCATCCTGGTGCCGGACCTGAAGGACCGCATTGAGGATATCCCTCTCCTTGTCCAGGATTTCCTCCAGCAGTTCAGCCGAAAAGGGTTGGGCAGCAAAAAAATTTCCCCCGATGCCATCCATACCCTGATGCAGCACTCCTGGCCGGGCAATGTTCGTGAACTGCGCAACCTCGTGGAACGGCTCATCATCATGATTCCCAACGACACCATCACCAGGGAAGACATTACCCTGTTTCTCGGGGCCAACGGGAACATGTCGTTCCCGGCCCCCGAGGGAGGCCGGTACGTCCACCTGGAGTACAGGGAAGCCAAAAGACAGTTTGAGTACGATTACCTGCGGAGCAAGCTGCTCCAGTACCACGGCAATATTTCCCAGACCGCCGAACGGATAGGCATGGAGCGGAGCCATTTACATAAGAAGGTCAAAGCACTGAACATTGAACTCTACAAGGAGTAAAATCATGGTCTTTCCGGAATACCGTCCCCGCCGGATGCGGCAGAACGAAACCCTGCGGGCGCTGATCAGGGAAACCCGTCTTGTTCCCGAACAGATGATCTATCCCCTTTTTGTCATGCCCGGCAAGGGAAAGCGCGAACCGATACCTTCCATGCCCGGCATCAACCGGATTTCCGTCGATCAGCTCGGCAAAGAGGCCAAGGAGTGTCTGGCGGCGGGCATTGGGTCAGTCATTCTCTTCGGACTCCCCGAAAAAAAGGACCCCATGGGCTCCGGCGCCCATGCCAAGGACGGGATCGTGCAGCGGGCGATACGGGAATTAAAGAACAAGGCGCCGCAATTGAATGTGGTGACGGATGTCTGCCTGTGCGAATATACCGACCACGGCCATTGCGGATGCCTGATCGGCAACAACGTCGACAACGACACCACCCT
>JALHJD010000489.1 GCA_022837185.1 Desulfobacteraceae bacterium | reverse complement strand
CAGTCCATCGGCGCCCGCGGTTCCGCGACGCTGGCCGTTGTCGCCCCCGGCATTTCGGAAGCGCTTATCGCCACGGCAGCGGGACTGGCCGCGGCCATTCCGGCGGTTATTTTTTACAACTACTTCCTCGACAAGTCCAAAACCATGGTTCA
Source organism: Desulfobacteraceae bacterium (assembly GCA_022837185.1). Lineage (GTDB taxonomy): Bacteria > Desulfobacterota > Desulfobulbia > Desulfobulbales > Desulfobulbaceae > UBA10518. Next base: position 971 of record JALHJD010000489.1, on the reverse strand, counting down.
GGAAATGGACAACTTTGCCGACGAGTTTTTAAATATCGTCGAACGCTACCTGATCCGCAAATGAGGTAAAAAACAGGTCGTCATGCGGCACACGCACAGAAGAAATTCGGAAAAAAGATCGATGGCGGACATTAACGTCACGCCCCTCGTGGACGTGATGCTGGTGCTGCTTATCATCTTCATGGTCACGGCGCCGATGCTCTCCATGGGCATTGACGTGAACCTGCCCCGCGTCAAATCCAAGAGTCTTGACCTGGCGGAAGAAAAACTGATTTTAAGCATCAATGAAAACAGGGAAGTATATCTGAACAAGACGCGGCTGCCGCTGCAGGATCTCAACGCGAAGCTGGCCGCGATCTTCGCCCAGCGGGTGGACCGCGAAGTTTTCCTGCGCGCCGATAAAAACGTTCCCTACGGATTCGTCGTGGAAGTGATGTCGGAAATCCGCAGGGCCGGCGTGGACAAGCTGGGAATGATCACCGAACCGCCCGAGGACCGCAAATGACCTCCCGGATGTTTCATAAGGCCTCCTTTGGCAACTCCGGCAATCCCTACAACATGTTTTTCGCTTCGCTCTTGCTGCACCTGATCGTGATTGCCGCCGTGCTGATGACGGTGCCCGGCAGTTCGAAGCCGCTGACGTTCGGCGCTCCTTACTCCGTCGCGCTGGTCGGACCGGAAGCGCTCGAAGAGCCCGGAGGATTTTTCGGACCGAAGGATCTGCCGTCCGCACAGGCGGTGGGAATTCTGAAGCGCGATCCGGCCGGAGAGAAAACGGCGTCGCTGGCGAAAAAAACCGAAACGGAAAAACCGGATATTGAAAAGGCGCTCGACGCCCTGAAAGCGGCGGGGGTCGGGCTCGTCCAGCTCCACGAAGAATGGAACGATTCCCAGCGGCTCTTCGGAGCCGACAAGTTCCGGCCGCTGAACGAGCACGGCTTCCGCCGGTTCATCGACATGGTCCACGGCCG
>JALHJD010000488.1 GCA_022837185.1 Desulfobacteraceae bacterium | reverse complement strand
TTTTGCAGGCGCGGGCGGTCCAGCGGTCCGCGGCGGCGCCGCTGCGGGCGGTCCGCCCAAGCAGGTCGCGCAGACCTTCGAGGTTGGCATCGATCACCTCGTGAGCCACGCCGTGCGCGGCAAGACAGGCGCACAGGCACGCAATGCCCGCCGGCGGTTCGGAAGGCTTGACGACGGGCGGATGGATCAAAACAATTTTAGCCGTCATACATCTCCGGATTTGCTTTCAGTGTCGGTCCGTATTTACTCTTAGTTGCGAAGAGCGGCAAGCGCAAGATCAATCTCGCCGAAAAATATTTTTTCAATCTTGACAGGAAATGCACTTTACGCGATAGTCACGCCTCCATGAAACAAAAGCGTCGGCGTGGGCGTTTGCTCACTTGCCCGCACAAAAGGATCTTGTGGAAAAGAAACGCACTCAGTTATTCAGCCTGGCCTGGCCGGTCATCCTTCTGGGATGGGTGGCTCTCGTGCTGGCGCTGGCCGGCGGGCCGGCCCGCGCGGCGGACAAGTATCCGCCTTCGCAGGGAACGGCCGTCAATGATTTTGCCCATGTAATCGATCCGGCCAACGCCGCCAAGATGGAGGGGCTCAGCCGGGAAATTCTGGAAAAAACGGGTGCGGCCGTCGTTGTGGTCACCGTGCCGGAGCTGGGGCCGGGCGAAGAAATCACCCAATACGTCAATGGTCTGTATCAGGCCTGGGGCATCGGGAAAAAAGGCGAAGATAAGGGCGTTCTGATATTTCTCGCCGTCAAGGAAAGAAAAATCCGCATAGAGACAGGCTACGGCGTGGAAGGCGTTTTGACGGACGGCATCGTGGGAGAAATCCTCGACCGCTTTGTCATCCCGCATCTGAAGGCCGGCGACACGGGCAAGGGGCTTGCCAACGCGGTGTTTGCCTGCGGCGTTTATCTGGCCAATGCGGCGGGAGTGACGCTAAGCGAAAGCTATCCCCCCTACCGGCCGAAATCCCAGCCGAAAAATACCGGTTTCAACCTGGCCTGCCTGATCCTTTTTCTGATTGCCGCGGCCGTTTTGCTGGGCACGCGCCAGGGCCGGCAGATCCTGCCGTGGATTTTGCTGCTGCTGGTTTCCGGCAGCGGCCGGGGCGGTGGCGGAGG
>JALHJD010000146.1 GCA_022837185.1 Desulfobacteraceae bacterium | reverse complement strand
TGATGTACATTTTTCCCCTCTATCAAGGAGCAGTTATGAGCAAGAAATTAATATTGCGTGACGATGAGATGCCGACCAGCTGGTATAATGTGGTCCCTGACATTCCCAACGGCCTGCGGCCGCCGCTTGATCCGGCCACCCTGCAGCCCATTGCCCCCGAGAAGCTGGCGGCCATTTTTCCCATGGGGCTCCTGGAACAGGAAATGAGCCCGGAACGCAACATACCCATCCCGGAAGAAGTGCTGGAGGTCTACAAGATCTGGCGGCCCTCCCCGCTGGTCAGGGCGACCAAGTTGGAACAGGCCCTCGGCACCCGGGCGAAGATTTTCTATAAAAACGAGAGCGTTTCCCCCGTGGGCAGCCATAAGCCCAACAGTGCGGTCGCGCAGGCCTTTTACAACAAGCGCGAGGGAATCAAGCGGCTGGCGACTGAAACCGGAGCCGGCCAGTGGGGGAGCGCCCTGGCCATGGCGACCTGCATGTTCGGTCTCAAGTGCAAGGTGTACATGGTCCGGGTGTCGTACAACCAGAAGCCCTACCGCAAATCGATCATGCAGACCTATGGAGCGGAAATCGTCGCCAGCCCGAGCGCCTATACCAATTACGGCCGCTCGGTGCTGGAAAGGAATCCGGACAGCAACGGCTCCCTCGGCATTGCCATCAGTGAGGCCCTCGAAGATGCGGTGACCAGCGAAAGCACCAACTACGCCCTCGGCTCCGTTCTCAACCATGTTATCCTCCATCAGACCATCGTCGGACAGGAGGCGAAAAAACAGATGGAGATTGCCGGGGAGTATCCCGATGTGGTCATCGGCTGCTGCGGCGGGGGATCAAACTATGCCGGCCTGGCGGCGCCGTTTGTGCCCGACCGGCTGGAAGGCGGAAAGGTCCGCTTTGTCGGGGTGGAGCCCGCCTCCTGCCCGACCATGACTGCCGGCAAGCTCGCCTACGATTCAGGTGACACGGCGGGTATGACGCCGCTGCTGTACATGCATACCCTGGGGCATGATTTCATGCCGCCCGGCATTCACGCCGGGGGACTGCGCTATCACGGCATGGCGCCGATCGTTTCGGCCCTTATCCGGGAGAACATCATCGAGCCCATCAACGTACATCAGATGGAATGCTTTGAAGCCGCCGTCCTGTTCGCCAGGACCGAGGGGATCATTCCCGCGCCCGAGACCAGTCACGCCATTCGTGCGGCTATCATCGAGGCGACCAGGGACCTCAACGAACCCAAAACGATCCTGTTCAACTTTTCCGGGCACGGCCTGGTTGACATGGCCGCCTACGACAGCTACTTCGCCGGTGAACTGCACAACTATTCGCTGCCCAGGGAGGAGATCGCCGAATCCCTGTCGCATCTCCCCAAGGTGGAATAGCATCCCTTCCCGGGCGGAGCAGTGAAGGGATCGTTGCCGCCCATCGGCCCGGGGTTCTGTCTCCTGCTCGCACTGGTTCTTTTCGGCCGGCAGCCCGCTCTGGCGGACTGCCGGTCTTTTTCAGACCTCATCCGGAACGGCGCCTACGGAGTTGCCGACAGCGAGGGGCGGACCCTGTCCTCCTGCAACGTCAACCGGCCCTATGTCCCGGCCAGCGTCATCAAGATTGCCACCGCCCTGGCCGCGCTCCGTCTCCTCGGCCCCGAGCATCGATTTACCACCGAATTTTTCATCGACCAGGAGCAAAACCTGTATATCAGGGGCACCGGTGATCCCTTTCTCGTCTCCGAAGAGGTGGAGCGCTTGGTCTCCGCCCTCCGCGTCCGCGGCCTTGACCGGATCAACAATCTGTTCATCGACCAGGGGCGCTACGCTCTGACCGGACAGGCGCCGGGCCTCGGTGTCAGCGGCAATCCCTATGACGCCCCGGTTGCCGCGCTGGCGGTGAATTTCAATACGGTCAATATTGCGGTGGACCAGGAGGGCCGAGTCGGTTCGGCCGAACTCCAGACACCCGACCTGCCCATCATGGAGGAGATGGGGGCGGGGCTGCCGCCCGGCGTCCACCGGCTGAATATCTGCCGGGGAGGATGTGCGGCCGAGGAAAGGAGCGCCCGCTACGCGGCGGAACTTTTCCTTGCCAAGTGGCTGGAGCAGGGCATGATCTGCGCCGGCGGGCATGGGGTGCGCAACGTCCCGGACAAGGCGCGGCTGCTGTATACCCATCACAACTCCAGGAACCTGGAGGAAGTTGCCGCTTCCTTCCTTCGGTTTTCCAACAATTACGCGGCCAACCAGGTCTACCTGGCCTGCGGCGCCGTCAAATACGGCTATCCCGCCACCTGGGCCAAGGCAGCAAAGGCGGTGGCCGGGACCCTGGCCGACACGATTGGTCCGCGGGCCGCCGCATTGGAGGAAATGGAGGAAGGGGCGGGCCTGTCGCGCCGGACCCGGGTTACGGCCGCGGCCATCCTCGATATTCTCCATGCCTTCCGGCCCTACGCCCATCTGTTGACCGAGAACAACCGTCCTGGGATCAAATCCGGCACCATGACCGGGATCTACAATCTTGCGGGCTATACCCGGACCGGCAATGCCTTTGTCATCCTGCTCAATCAGCAGGAGAACAGTCGGGACCGGGTGCTGCTGCGGCTGGAAAAAAAGTGGTAGGAGGGGCACATGGGCAAAGGGCATCACCGGAAAGGCAACATCGCCGTCATTCTCCTGGCTGGGGTTGTTCTCCCTCTCCTGCTGTCCCTGCTGCCCGGCTGCGGCAGGGAGGATTCGCCGCAAAAGGAGATCGAGAAATTCGTGGCCGCCGGCAAAGAGGCGGCGGAAGCCCGGAAAGCCGGTGATCTCAGGGAATTGATCTCCGCCGGTTATGCCGACGGCCACGGCCGCACCCGCCGGGATGTCGCCGCCCTGGCCGCGAGGTATCTGTACGCCAACAAGAACATCCATCTTTTTATCCGCATCGACGAACTGGTTTTCTCCGGCCCCGATGCCGCCCGGCTGCGCCTGTATGTGGCCATGGCGGGGCAGAACGTTTCCGACCTGGATGCGCTGCTGAACATGCGGGCCGACTTGTACCGCTTCGATTGCGAACTGGCGCGGGAGGACGACGGCTGGAAGGTTGTCCGGGCCGACTGGCAACCGGCGGGGCTGGACGATTTCCTGTAGATTGAGGGAAGGCAGGCCGGCAGGCCGGGCCGGGCAGGGTGCTGCTTCCGGCCCGCGAGAGTACCGCTGTGCCCCGGGTTTTTTCCCGGACACCGTTCCGGCGTACCATGTTTTGCCGTTGACTTGGGGCGCAAATGCTTATACAAACAAGGGAAGGAGAAAATGTTACTGTCGGCCGGCCATGAAGATCCCTTCCGAAATCATCCTCGTGCATTCCGCGCGACTGCTGGACCACGACACCGGCGGCGGCGACCACCCCGAAACGGCCGACCGCCTGCGTTGCATTGAGCAAAGGCTCCAGTCCGGAAGCCTGGCCCCCCACCTGCATTATGTCGCACCGGAACCGGCGAGCCATGAAGCGCTGCTCGTTTTTCATTCTGAATCCTGGCTGCTTCGCTTTGAAGAGGAAGTCCTCTCGGGCCGCTCCTATATCGGGCACCCTGACAACCAGGTCTGCTATGATTCGTTTGATGTCGCCCTTCTCTCGGCAGGCACGGGCATCAAGGGAGTCGATGTTGTCGAACAGGACGCCGGCCGCTGCGTTTTCTGCGCCACGCGGCCGCCCGGACACCATGCCGAACCCAGCATGTCCTACGGTTTCTGCTTCCTGAACAATTGCGTTATCGCCGCCCGTTACTGGCAGAACAGGTACAATCGACGGAGGATTTGCGTCCTTGATTTTGACGCCCACCACGGCAACGGCATCCAGACGGCCTTTGAAGAGGACCCCGAAACCCTGTATATTTCCATCCATGAACATCCCAGCTTCAGCTATCCCGGGACGGGATACGCGGAGGAAACGGGAATGGGGCCAGGAGAAGGAACGATCCTCAATATACCCCTCACCCCCGGGTCGTCGGATCAGAAAGTTGTCGCCGCTCTGGACGGGGTGGTCCGGGAAAAACTTGAACAGTTCAGGCCCGAGGCAATGATCATCGCCGCCGGCTTTGACGGGCACCGGTTGGACGACATGTCGGGCCTCAATTATTCAACCGGCCTGTATTCCATTATCGGGGAGCGGATCGGTTCGTGGGCGGGGGAACTGTGCAGCGGACGGGTTGTTTCCCTGCTGGAGGGCGGGTATCATCTGCAGTCCCTTGCCGAGAGCGTGGAGGCATACCTGATCGCCCTGCGGGGAAAATAGCTTTGTTCGTCCATGCAGGGGCGATTGCAGTCCACTTTTCAATTGCCGCCTGTACCGCGCGGCACCGATACAGCCCGCGGGTTCCGAGCCTGCCGGCTGACAAGCAGAGGAGAAACGAGGTAAAAAATGTATGTGCGCTATTATATGACACCTTCTCCGTTGACCATCGGTCCCCGGAAAACCATTGAGGAAGCGCGGCAGCTGCTGCAGAATTATAATTTCCGGCATCTGCCGGTGGTGGATGAATCCGGGTCCCTGCTCGGCATGGTGACCGATCGCGATCTGCGCTCGGCCTATCCGTCCTCCGTGCTCAAGGAGGATGAACGGGAGCAGATACTTGCCAGGATCCAGCAGACCCCGGTCAGCAGCATCATGTCATCCGACAATGCGGTGCTCAATGAGTTCTCCACCCTGGACGACGCCCTGCTCATCTTCGAGAAACGGTCCGTCGGCGCCCTCCCGGTCATCGACGGCAACGGCAAGGTTGTGGGGATACTCTCTTCCAACGATCTGCTCAAGGCATGGCGCAGCCTTTTCGGTCTCGGGGAAAAAGGCTCGGCGCTCATTTCCATCGAAATGCAAAGCGACGTGCGCTTTCTGAGCAGACTGGTCGGCCTGCTCGAAGAGCTTGATGTTCCCTTCACCAGGCTGGTCCGCACGGACGGTTCCGGGCGGGAACCGGCCATGCTGTATCTGCGGATCAATACCTTCAATATCAGGGCAGTGCGCAAGGTCATCGAAAAAGCCGGATTCAGGATTCATCAACCCGAAATTGATCCTGAGATTTCCTAATCAAGAAGGGGGACGCAGAGTATGCTGGACAAATTTTTTTCCCCGGCCTCGGTCGCGGTGGTGGGAGCTTCAAGAACCCCGGGAAAGGTCGGTCACGACATCCTGGCGAACCTGGTTGCCGGCGGCTATGAAGGGGAGATAATCCCGGTCAATCCCGCGGGGGGCACGATGTTTGACCGCCCCGTCTATACCAGGTTGACGGAATACCGGGGACAGATCGACCAGGTCGTCATTGCCGTGCCCGGACAGTATGTCCTGGATGTGATCCGTGACGCCTTGGGGCGGAAGGCCAAGGCGATCATCGTCATATCGGCGGGATTTCGGGAAACCGGGGAGGAGGGGAGCCGGCTCCAGTCGGAGATGGCGGAGATCTGCCGGCGCGGCGGAGCCAGATTGCTCGGCCCCAACTGTCTGGGGCTGATCAATACCGAAGCCCGGCTGAACAGCTCCTTTGCCGGCGGGATGCCCAAGGCCGGGTCCATCGCTGTATTTTCCCAGTCCGGTGCCTTGTGCACGGCCATGCTCGACCTGGCCGGAAAGAGGCATATCGGCCTGTCCAAGCTCATCTCCATCGGCAACAAGGCCGATCTGTCGGAAATAGACATGCTGGCGGCCCTGGGCCGTGACGAGCAGACCAAAGTCATCGTCGGCTATCTCGAGGATATCGTCGCCGGCGACGAATTCATCAAGGCCGCGGAAGACGCGAGCAATCGTAAACCTGTCATAATCCTCAAATCGGGGACAACGCCGGCCGGCCAGAAGGCCGCGGCCAGCCATACCGGCGTGCTGACAGGCGCTGATACGGCCTATGGGGCGGCATTCAAGCGCTCCGGGGTCTGCCGGGCCGATACCTTTGACGCCCTTTTCGACTATGCGACGGCCTTCAACATGCAGCCCCTGCCCAAGGGCGACCGCATCCTGATTATCACCAATGCCGGCGGCCCGGGAACCATGGCCGCGGATGCCGTCGAAAAGCTGGGCATGCAGGTGACCGCCCTGGACCGCAACGTGTCCACCGCCCTCCGCTCCCATCTGCCGGCCGCGGCCAGTATTGCCAATCCCATCGATGTGTTGGGCGATGCCGGTCCCGACCGGTACGTGGCGGCCCTGAAAGCGGCGCAGGCGGATGACCAGGTCGACGCCATTCTCATTCTGCTGACCCCCCAGGCCATGACCCGCCCCAGCGAGACCGCCCTTGCCATCATCGAGCACATGGACGGCTCCAAGCCCGTGCTCGCCTCGTTCATGGGCGGCAAGGACGTCATGCCCGGCCGCCGGAAACTTGCCGCCGGAGGACTGCCCGACTACGAGTCGCCGGAACGGGCGGTTGCGGTGCTGAAGGCCATGCGGGAATACGCGGTCTGGCGTGATCGGCCGCCGCGGATGGTCACCCGTTTTCCCGTCAACCGCCGCAGGGTCGAACGGATCATCTCCCGGCGGCAGCGCACGGGAAAACTGCAGCTCGGGGAGGTACGGGCCAAGAATATTCTCAAGGCGTACGGTTTCAATATCCTGGAAGGACGCCTGGCGACCACCCCGGCGGAAGCGGTGGAGATCGCCAAGTTCATCGGTTTTCCCGTGGCCATGAAGGTCGTGTCACCGAACATCATCCATAAAACCGATCTCGGCGGGGTGCGGCTGGACGTGGCGTCAAGCCAGGAGGTGGAGGACGCCTACGATCTGATGATGCTGCGGATCTGGAAGCAGGTGCCGGGTGCCCTGCTCGAAGGAGTGTACATTGAGAAAATGGCCGATCCGGGCCTGGAAGTCATCGTCGGCATGACCAGGGACCCGCAGTTCGGGCCCATGCTCATGTTCGGTCTGGGCGGCATATTCGTCGAGGTGCTCAAGGATGTCACCTTTCATCTTGCCCCCATCACCGAGGGGGAAGCGGTCCAGATGCTGAAATCCACCCGTTCCTACGAAATGCTCAAAGGGAAGCGGGGTCACAAGGAGGTTGATATAGCGGCAATTGCCGTCGCCCTGCAGCGGATCAGCCAATTGACCACGGATTTTCCCCAGATAACGGAACTGGACATCAACCCGATGATAGTGGGAGAGATCGGCACCGAACCGGTTGTGGCGGATGCCCGGATGACTCTGTCCCCTCTCAAGCAGTAAGATACGAATACCGGTCAAAGGATGCGCGCATGGAATTAGATGTCAATTGGAAGGAAACGTATGCCGACATGATTGCCACGCCCGAAAGGGCCG
>JALHJD010000145.1 GCA_022837185.1 Desulfobacteraceae bacterium | reverse complement strand
CTGGCTGCTCCGGCCGTTGTTTCACCTCGTCGCCGAACGCCGATCCGCCGAGGTGTTTACGCTGGCTGTCCTGCTGGTCGCTCTGCTGGCCGCATGGACGACGAACAACTTCGGACTGTCCCTGGCTTTCGGCGGGTTCCTTGCAGGGATGATGCTTGGAGAAACAGAGTTCCGCCATCAGGTTGAATCGAGCATACGCCCCTTCCGCGATGTCCTTCTCGGTCTCTTTTTTATCGGTATCGGCATGCGGTTCGATCCGGCCGCCATCCCCCCGATATGGCACTGGGCCATACTCGGATCATTGCTCATCCTGGTGAGCAAGACATTGATAGTCGCCGGCCTGGTTCGCCGAATCGGCATCGACTCCCTTACAGCCTGGCGTACAGGTCTCCTGTTGGGGGTGGGGGGAGAATTCGGGTTTGCCCTTCTTGTCATAGCCCTTGATGCCAACGTGGTCGACATGCAACTGGGGCAGATAGCGATGACATCCGTTCTTCTTTCCATGATTGCCGGTGCCCTGCTGATCAGATTCAACGGAGCCATTGCAACACGGCTGGTCTTGTCCCCGCAAGGTGAAGCCGTCACCATCCAGGAATTATCGGACTTTCAGGAAAAGCAGGTAATGATCGGCGGATACGGACGCGTAGGCCATACCATAGCCGTGCTGTTGCGATTATGCGGTATCCCGTTCAACGCCTACGACAATGATCCGAAGCGGGTGGCGCAGGCCCGGGCTGACGGGTACCCGGTATCGTATGGCGACATTTCCGACCCGGAGCTGCTCGCTGCCATCCATGTGGAACGGGCCTCCCTGGTGATAATTACCGTTGATAAATCCTCTACCGCCTTAAGGACAATCTCAATTCTGCGCAGAACATGTCCGCAGGTACCGATCATCGCCCGGGCAAGGGATCTCGACATGAGTTCCCGATTTCTTGACGCCGGCGCAACCCACGCCTATCCGGAGGCCATTGAAGCAAGCCTGCGTCTCGGGGAGAGCGCCCTGAAGATCCTCAGTGTTCCGGATGAGGATATCGAGCTGGTAGTCCAGGACGTTAGGGATTGGGGCTACAAGCCCGTACTCGGCGAAGAAGAGGACAATAAATCAAAGACAGCCTGAAAACAGTGGCCGTCCATGGTGGCGGCACTCTTGTTACGGAGACAAATAATGAAGCAGTTCAAGAACATTCTTTGCGCAGTTTCGACAGATGAATCGAGCAGGATCACCCTGGAGCGGGCGATATCGCTGGCAGAGAAAAACCGGGCTCAACTCACGGTTGCCGATGTGCTGCCGCGCCCTCCCAAGGGGGTCAGCATCTCCATCGATGCAACACTTCCCACTGATTTGCAGACTAAGATTCAAGAAGAACGGCTGCAGGACCTGCAGGCAATGACCAGGCCTTTTCAGCAGCGTCTTCCCATCCTGCACAAGGTGCTGATGGGCAGCCCTTTTCTTGAGATCATCCGCACCGTATTGCTCGATGGTCATGATCTGCTGATCAAGCCCGCCGAAAATCCGAAATTTGTCAAACGATTGTTTGGCAGCAACGACAAACATCTGCTGCGCAAATGTCCATGCCCGGTTTGGTTAACGCAACCAAAGGAAAAACCTGTTTACAGGTGCGTTATGGCCGCGGTCGATTTCGACCCGGAGGGAACCGACAGTGCAGAGCAGGACATCAACCGGCAGATTATTGAACTGTCCAGTACAATCGCCTTGTCCGACTCAGCTACGCTGCATCTGGTTCATACATGGGATGCCCCCGGCGAGATGACTGTGCGGGTCTGGAGCGATAACCCGGATGAGGCAGCCGCGCGTTACGTTAAAGGGGAGCATTTACGCCACCAACGCGGCCTGAAGCGGTTGCGGCAGTCGTTGATTGATCAACTGGGGCCGGAGGTCTATGATCACCTTGCACCCCACTTGCATCTGCGGCGGGGGGCAGCGTCCAGGATGATACCGAAAATCGCGAAACAGCTGCATGCCGACCTGGTGGTTATGGGGACGATCGCACGATCGGGCATCAGCGGGTTGCTGATCGGAAATACCGCGGAAGACATTCTTGAACAGTTGAAGTGTTCCATACTGGCCGTAAAGCCATCCGGCTTTGTCACCCCGGTCAGAGTCGCCGGCGGCGACAGTCCGGGTTGAGGCAGCCCTGTGTTCAACGAATTGAACCATGCCTTGAATCCCCATGCATTTCAGGCGGCCGGAATAAATCACATTTTCATGCAGGAAAGTACAATCCTGTTCGTCGAGGAGGCGGTTAGGAGAAAAATATGTTTTCCATCAGCGCAATTGTTTTCCTGACCGGCATTCTGCTCCTGTTCGGTATCGCTTCAAGTAAGTTTTCGGCGCGTATCGGGATGCCGGTGCTCGTACTTTTCCTTGCCGTCGGCATGCTGGCAGGATCGGAAGGGCTCGGCGGCATTGTATTCGAGGACTACAGTTTCGCCAACAGCATCGGCAGTGTCGCCCTGGCGCTGATTCTTTTTGACGGCGGCCTGCGTACATCCCTCGAATCTGTGCGCCAGGCATGGCGCCCTGCTCTTTCTCTCTCCACAGTGGGAGTATTATTGACATCGGTGCTGACCGGATGTGCGGCGGCATGGGTGCTGAATGTACCCTTGCTCCATGGGATGCTCCTTGGGGGCATCGTCGGCTCCACGGATGCGGCGGCGGTTTTTTCGATTCTCCGAACAAGCGGCTTGAGGCTGCCTTCCCGGCTGACCGCCACCCTCGAAGTGGAAAGCGGATCAAACGATCCCATGGCCATTTTTCTTACTGTCGGCCTTATTGGCCTGATCATGGGCACCGCAGGCTCCGCGGCGGAAATCGCCATGCTTTTCGTCCTCCAGTTCGGCGTCGGCGCACTGGCCGGGATCGGCATCGGCCGCGCGGCCTCATGGTTGATCAACCGGATTAACCTTGACTATCCGGGCCTGTACCCGATTCTCGCCCTGGCTCTCGGGCTGCTCTCTTTCGGTTTGGCCGCGGTGCTTGGCGGGAGCGGGTTTCTCGCCGTCTATCTCACCGGTATAGTTCTCGGCAACAGGTCCATTGTCTTCCGCAACGGAATTTTCCTTTTTCACGACGCCGCCGCATGGCTGGGACAGATAGTCCTCTTTGTCATGCTGGGCATGCTGAGCTTTCCCAGCCGCTTAATCGCCGTCGCCCCCGAAGGTCTGCTGATCGCACTGGTGCTGACCCTTGCCGCCCGGCCGCTTGCCGTGATGATTTCAGCGTTTCCGTTCGGTTTCAGCCTGCGGGAGATGATCTTTCTTTCCTGGGTCGGCTTGAAGGGCGCGGTGCCCATCACCCTGGCGACCTTTCCGCTTCTGGCAGGCGTGGAGGGCAGCGGTCTGCTTTTTGACGTCGTCTTTTTCGTCGTTCTCGTTTCAGCCGTGACACAGGGGTGGTCGCTGCCCCTGGTGGCCAAATGGCTGAAACTGGGACGAACCATCGATCCCGCGACGCCGCTTACTGTTGAGATCAACGCTCTGCGCCACGTTGACGGGGAGATAGTGGAATACATTGTAACCCCATCATCAAGAGTAGCAGGGTACACACTGAAAGACCTGGCTCTGCCGTATGACGTGGTATTAACCCTCATAGTCCGTGAAGGAGAAGTTGTCATGCCCAGGGGCGGGACCCCCATTTTGCCCCGTGATCATGTCTTCATAGCCATGCGGTCCAAGCTCAAACCTCTGATCACCTGCCTTTTCGATCCGTGTCCGGCTTCTCAAAAATTATCACCAGGTCTGAAGCTTGACTTCCCCGCAGACAGCACCGTGGCGCAAGTCCATCTTTTTTTCGGCATGCCTGAACCTGTGAACAATCAGGGCAAGAGGTCGATCGGATCCCTGATCACGGAAGAAGAGACAGATCAATCCACCAGGCTGGGCCCCTTTCTCGTGACCCCGGGAGATCAGCCGGATCTGATGACCTTTACGTATGCTCCGGATCAGAACCATCAAAATTCGGGTGTAAACAGGCAATCCCCCCTTCGGGAGGGAGCCGGACCGGAGGAAGCCTGACGGGAGTGAACAAAAAGTTCCGCCAAAAAAAAGACCATGGCAGGTGGTTATGACTCCGCCTGCCCGGGGCCTTCCCGGCTTTTTTGTACAGCATATCGATGATCATCCTGAGGGGCGCCGGTTGGGACAGGACAAACCGCACCCCTCTGCATTTGCCGAAATGGCATGCCTGACGCCGCCACCGCAAAATTCCCGCACCAACCGGGTCGTGTTCCATCACGGGTCAAGGTTGTTCAATTGCCTGAGCACCCTGGCAAAATTTTCCACCTGGGCAGCGGCGACCAGTCCGTGCCGGAACCACTGAATAGCCTGGACCAGGGCCAGCAGATGGAAATCTTTAAGAAGCGTTGCATAGTCAGGATGATGGAAAAACGAGGCCGCCACAGACAAGGCCAGGTCATGGGTTGAACAGGGAACCGGACCAGGGAACAGGATCTTCGCCTGTCTTTGCACCTCCTGTCTGTCCACCATACCCAAGAGTATTTCATCGGCGGCAATGGTGATCGCCTCCTCACGGTCCACCCTCCTCAGCGGCGGGGAATCGCCGTACGCCGCGGCGATGAGCTTTTTCTTTGCATCGGCGCATTTTTTCTTCCTGAAAAAATGCAACATATTCATCCCTTGCCCCCTATGGTCAGGAATACTTTGCGAATTGTCGGAATTCTTCCCCCTGATTCAAGCAATATTCACGCCGCTGTTGGTCCAAAAAGCGATCAATAATTATTCCGGTTCGTTGTGCCGCCTGATGCCATGCTGCCCGGTTGTTTAACCGTGAAAGTTCGTGGATTTGGTCAGATGACGGCTGGGGATTTTCCCAATCGATGAGTTGTGGAATCAAAATGCCGATGGATAAAATGAGAACCGGATTGTCCGCAACGCGATCACAGTCCTTTCAGGGTGGTAGGGACGGCTTTGGCAAGCGCGAACAATTGACAGCCCCGCTGTCCGGGATACTGAAGCAGCTCCCCGCTCCCCGCTCCCTGCTCCCCGTTTCCCGCTTCCCGCATCAATCCTCATCCCAGCGCCCTGCGCATGGTCCGGGTGACTCCCTGGCGGATGGTGAAGAAATCAGGCCAGGGGTCGTTTTTCAGCGCGGCCAGACGGCGGGGAAGATTGTCGACCCGGTACCTGTCCGGCGTCATGGTCCGGTTCAGCTCGTCCCATCGGATCGGCGTTGAGACCGGGGCTCCGGCCCGGGCCCTGGTGGAATAGGCCGCGACCGTGGTTGCGCCCCGGTCGTTGCGCAGATAGTCGATGAATATCCTTTCCTGCCTCTTCGCCTTCTTCATCTCGGCGGTGAACAGGTCGGGCCGGCGGCGAACCAGGTCTCCGGCCACGGCCCGGGCAAAGTCCTTGGCCTCCTGCCAGGCGGTCCGGGGCCGGATCGGCACCGCCAGGTGCAGCCCTTTGCCCCCCGAAGTCTTGACAAAGGACTTCAGGCCGAGCTCCTCCAACCGGTCGCGCAGAATCCTCGCCCCGGCAATCACCTCCGGCCAGCCGATCTCCAGGCCGGGGTCCAGATCGAAGGTGAGCAGATCCGACTTTTCCAGATCGTTCTCCCTGCTCCCCCACGGGTGGATCTCCAGGACCCCCATCTGCACCAGCGACACAAGTCCCCGGACATCATCGATGACCACGTAGTCCCTTGTCCCCTCCTTTTCAACGATGGGAATGGTACGCAGGGCGGCCGGCAGGGACTCCCCCAGGTGCTTCTGGTAAAAACAGCCCTCCTGTCTGCCGTCCGGGCAGCGCAGCAGGGTCAGGGGCCGGTGGATGACGTGGGGCAGGATGAAGTCGGCAATGGCTGCGTAGAATTCCGCCAGGGCCAGTTTGCTTATGTTCTGCTCGGGATAGAGGATCTTGTCCGGATTCGACAGTTGCACCCCCGCAACGAAAGCCCTGCCGGGTTGTCTTCGCGCCCGGACAAAGGCCTCCGTTTCCTCTTTCACCCCGCCTCCTCCCCAGACCACTTCTTTAACGACTTCGCCGGCCGCTTTGTCCTCCCGCACTCCCTTGAAAGCAGCCTGACGGAGAATATTTTCCCTGGTCCATTCCCGGAATGCTACTTCCACGACCAGTTCAGGCCTGACCCAGCGCACCTCGCGGGCCTCAGTCCCCGAAGGCGGATTGCGGAAAGGGGGCTCGTCCTGCCCGAGCTGCAGAAGCCTGCCGTTCAGCCGCCGGAGATCAGCCCGGTCGAACCCGGTCCCCACCCGGCCGGCATAGACCAGGTCGTCGCCCTCATAATACCCCAGCAGCAGAGCCCCGAAACCGGGGCGCGATCCGCCTGGCTCGGTCCATCCCCCGACAACCATTTCCTGCCGGTGCAGGCACTTGGTCTTCAGCCAGTTCCTTGACCGTTTCTGTTCATAGGGAGCTACGGCCAGTTTGGAGACGATTCCCTCCGCGGCCAGGAGGCAGGCGTGCCGGTAGACCTCCCGGCCGCCGCTTTCGAGATGATCGCTGAAGCGGATATTCTCCCGCACCGGCCTCATCCGGGTCAACAGGGCGCGCAGCAGGTTTTTCCGCTCCGTAAGCGGCGTTCCTCCGAGATCGTAGCCGTTGCAGTACAGGAGGTCGAACAGGTAATACACCGCCGCTTTTCCCCGTCCGCTCCGTATGATCTCCTGCAGGGCCTGGAAATCGGTGGTCCCGTCCGGCCGCAGGGCAACGATTTCCCCGTCCAGTACGGCCTGGCGCACCGGCAGGTTCAGCAGCGCTTCGGCGACCTCGGAAAATTTCCCTGTCCAGTCCCTGCCCCGGCGGGACAGCAAGGCAACCCCGCCGTCATGGATGGTGGCGATGATCCGGTAGCCGTCGAGCTTGATTTCGTGGAGCCAGCCGTCACCGGCAGGCGGTTCGTCGACCAGGGTGGCAAGCTGGGGTTTGACGGATCCGGGCAGCGGCCCTTTCCGGGCCCCGGGCAATCTGCCGGGGTCGGGTTCCGGTCCCGGAGGAGGCTGCAAATCGGCCTCGGCCTTGCCGGCGGCGATTTCCTCCAGGGTCCGGTGGGTCAGCACGCTGAGGGGGAGTTCCTCGACGATGGCGTACCTGTTTTGTTTTTTCCGCAGCCGCCTCCTCGTCCTGGTGTTTGATCAGCAGCCAGTTTTTCGAGGGCTCGCTCTCCCTGCCCTTCATCCGCACCAGGGCCCAGGAGCCGTGCAATTTTTCCCCGTGCAGCCGGAAGGAAAGCTTGCCCGCTGCAAGTCCCTCCGCCGGATCACCCTCCGGCTCCCAGGTTCCCCTGTCCCAGAGCATCACCGCCCCGCCGCCGTATTCGTGTTTCGGGATAGTACCCTCAAAGGAGCCGTATTCCAGGGGGTGATCCTCCACCTGAACCGCCAGCCGCTTTTCCGCCGGGTCAAGACTCGGTCCCCTGGGCACAGCCCAACTTTTCAGCACGCCGTCCAGTTCCAGGCGCAGGTCATAATGCAGCCTGGTGGCAGCGTGCTTGTGAACGATATATAGATTGCCGGATACGGCGGCCTTCCGTTGTCCCCGCGGCTCGGCCGTTTTGGAAAAATCGCGTTTCCGCCGATATTCCTTTAAGCTCATCT
>JALHJD010000144.1 GCA_022837185.1 Desulfobacteraceae bacterium | reverse complement strand
CACCTCCGGGCAAAATGGAAACGGCTACGGGGACTTTACCTACGACAAATCCCGCCTCATGACCCGGGTCCGGCCCAACGGGACCTATCCCCTGAGCGTCACCATTCATCCCGACCTCGAATGGTGTGATGAGTTTGTCACCGCTTTTTTTGACTGGAACCGTGACGGCGACTTTAACGATGCCGGCGAAAGCGTGGCGCTTGCGACCAGAACGTGCTCGCCCGGTCCCCACACGGTCAACGTGAAGGTGCCCTCGAACGCCAGGGGCGGCGAGGTCCGGATGCGAATCGTCCTGAAATATTACAACCCGCCCCCAAGTTTCGGCGATATTGATGAGGGCGAGGCCGAGGATTACACGATTCTGGTGGACTATCCGGCCCTCACCGGCGACAACCGGAGTGAATGGATAACCAATGTAAGCATTGGTAATATCAATAACTCCAGCGCCCGCAATGGAAACGGCTATGGAGACTACACCTTTTGGACCACCGGCAGGACAGCGGAAGTCGTCCAGGACCAGAGGTACAGACTGGGCGTCTCCATTGCCCCCGACCTTGACTGGTGTGGGGAAAACATTACCGCGTTCCTGGACTGGAATCATGACGGCGATTTCAACGATTACGGCGAGAGAGTGGTCCTCGCCGCCGGAACCTGCTCCCCCGGTCCCCATGTAGCCCATCTCAAGGTGCCGATCAACGCCGAGCCAGGCAGGACCCGCATGCGGATCGTCCTGCGGTGGCGGTTCGCTCCCACACCCTCCGGATACTTTTCCGGGGAGGCGGAGGATTACACCCTCATGGTGAGAAAGAGGGACTTTCCCTGGCACATGTTCATCCCTGCCGCCACCGGCATGGGAAGATAGCCCGCGACCATACGGCAAACCGGCCTGTCCGGAGGCCGGCGCCTGCCTCCGGACGGTCGTTTTCCAACTTATCGTCCCGTCTTCCTTGCGTCAGCAAAGGGAATGATTATTTATTTCTCGTAATATGGGACAAAATGCAGTATGTTTATTTTTTATGTTATGTACAGCCAAGCAGCAGCCTTCCGTGAATTCTACCCTTCCGATTCTCTTTCCGCTCCCGCACGTTTCGAAAATCGTTGAAGTACCTGCTGATCACCTGAAACCGAAATCGCCGCGCTCCTGTCCCTGACCACGGAAAACCCGACAGGCGCCGGGCCATGACCGAAACCGGCATGGCCGCACCTCTGTTCCGCCGCCCCGACCGCTGCCGGTCGAACTGACCTGCTGGACCACGGCGGCAACAAACAGAAAAGGAAATAAATGACACAAGAACACGCAATCGATACCATGAACAACGACGGAACAACAGTGAGGGGCGACGATGCCGTTATCCCCGCTGCCGGTCCGGCCGCATCCGCCCCGGAAATAACCCGGTTCGAGGACCTCGGGCTGCCCGAAGAACTCCTGACCGCGGTCAACAGCCTCGGCTTCACCTCCTGCACTCCGATCCAGGAAGCAATCCTGTCCCGGGTCATTGACGGCGGCGACGCCGCCGGCCAGTCCCAAACCGGGACCGGCAAGACCGCGGCATTCCTCATCAGCATCATGACCCGCCTGCTGCGCGATGAAACCGCCGAACATCAGCCTGGAAGCCCCCGGGCCCTTATCCTGGCCCCGACCCGCGAACTGGTGTGCCAGATAGAAAAGGACGCCCTCGATCTCGCCCGCTTCACCTCCCTCACCGTTGCCTCGGCCTACGGCGGAATCGCCAGCGACCAACAGCGCCGCCAGTTCATCAACAAGCGGGTGGACATCCTGGTGGCGACTCCCGGCAGACTGCTGGATTTCATGCGGCAGAAGGTCATCCGCCTGGGCAGGGTGCGGACCCTGGTCATCGACGAGGCGGATCGGATGCTGGACATGGGCTTTATCCCGGATATCCGCACCATTGTCCACAACACGCCGCCGAAAAACGACCGCCAGACCCTCTTCTTCAGCGCCACCATGACCCCGGAGGTGCTGCGTTTATCCGAACAGTGGACCAACGCGCCGGTCAGGGTGAACGTCGAATCGGAACAGGTGACGGCCGACAGCCTGGAGCAGATTGTCTACATGGTAACTGTCCGGGAAAAATTCACCCTCCTCTACAACCTGATCCATCAGCAGGACTTTACCCGGGCCATCATCTTCTGCAACCGCAAGGATGAGACCAACCGGCTCTATACGCGCCTGCTGGAATACAACATCCACTGCACCATGCTTTCAGGTGATGTGCCGCAGTATAAAAGAATGAAGCGGTTGGAAGATTTCCGGGCGGGCAAATACAGCATCCTGGTGGCCACCGACGTGGCCGGCCGGGGAATCCACGTTGAGGGCGTCAGCCACGTGATCAACTTTCACCTGCCCGAGGAACCGGAGAATTACGTGCACCGCATCGGCCGCACCGCCCGGGCCGGGGCCTCCGGCGTGTCCGTCAGCTTTGCCGATGAACGGGAAGCCTTTTCCCTGCCGGATATTGAGGAATACCTCGATGCCCCGCTCCCCTGCATCCAGCCCCCGGTAGAGCTGCTCGCCGCCCTGCCGCCGGTCGCCAGAAGCATGGCACGTCCGGTCAAAAAATCAAGCGGCCGAAACAGATCGCGCCGCTCCAGACCGTCCAGGACCGTGTCCAGGGCAGCCTGATCATTGCGGCCCCCGGGCCGGACCGCGCACAAATAAAAGAGAGGCAGCCGCTGTTCACGACTGCCTCTCCTCCGTCTTTATCCCGTCATACATGAATGTTCGGGCTCAGATTTCTGTATCCTCGCCGAATCTTGTCTTCCACCTTGGAAAACTTCAGATGACGTTCGGATTTACAGGTTCTCCGGACGACGTCATGCAGCTCCCTGTCCAGTTCGTCCATCTGCGATTCAAGGGTCCTGCACCATTCGCCCCGGCACATCGAACTCAACTCGACGACATTGTCTATTTTCTGTTCAAGATCCCGAAAGGTGCTCATACAATTCACCCCCTTTCACGTTACCTTCTCTCCATGTCTTAAATATAATCCCTGATCGGGGAAAAGTCAGGAGCCGGAACATCTTCCCGGCCGGCGGCTTCGCTCTTTCACCCGCAGTGGTTGTTTTTGTTGTCGGCGATTCCCCACTCCCTGCTGACGTGGACGAATGGGAGAAGAGCATGTTTGCGGAACCTTCCTGGGTGGAAGGTTTTTCGATTTCGATGCAGATTTCGATTTCGATGGGATATTTCCTTCGATTGTGTTGAGCCAAGAACAGTGCTGTCATTTCTGATGACCACTGGGTGAGGTCAAGCCGATCAAGCTGCGTTGTCCTCTATTGATAGTTGTCCTGTTTTACTGGACGTGTCCGTCTGTACAGGACTTTTTACCTTGCCCTTCTTTTGTTCCAAAAATCCTCCAGACAGTATTGTTTATATTTTACTCATTGAACTGTTTCCGCTTCTTTTGAACAGAACATGACCGCAGAATGGCCGATGATACTCTATGAGGTTTGAACAATTCTCCTCTTCTCCTGAATTTTCTGCTGCATAAAATATGGCACTGATTTTGCTCGCTATCAATTTGCGGCTGCATCGTCGCCGGTAAAGAGCGGGATCAGCAGAAAAACTCATGTTGAAGTGCTTGGGAGGGGGTCAGGATGAAACACCATTTTTTGCTCCTAATTTGTTTTGCGGTCGGCTTGTCATGGGGAGGAGTTGCCGCAGGCTGGCAGGGAACACAGGTGGAGGATGATCCTCTTGTCCGGATGCCCGGCACCCAGCCGGACGTAACCCTGCAGAACATTGCTGCTCCGTCGGACGAGGTACAGCCTCCGCCCGAACCCACTCCACCGGAAAGCGCCTGCATCAACTGCCACAAGGGTGATAACCCGGACCTCCCGGAGAACCAGGGCCTGCCCTTTTTCCAGTGGCAGGGTTCCATGATGGCCCAGGCGGCCCGTGATCCCATTTTCTGGGCAACCATGACCGTGGCGTCCCAGGATTCCATCTGGGCGGTGGGAACCCCGAACGCCACCGACATCTGTCTGCGCTGCCACTTCCCGGAAGGGTGGCTGGGCGGAAGGTCCTCGGTCGGATCCAACACGTCAGGGGCGGCAAGCGCCTTAAATGGCTCGGCCATGATCGGCAGCGACTTCGACGGCGTCCACTGCGCGGTCTGCCACCGGATGTATGACCCGTTCTTCAACACCGCCGAAACCCGGGAAGGCGTCCTTCTCCCCAACCGGCCGGCCTACTGGGACGAGGCCTTCGGGTACATTTTCGACCCTCAACTCACAGCAACGTTCAACGCCGATGCCGGTCTGGCCGGCAGCCTGACCTACATGAACGGCACCCCGTTCTATGAAATCGACGCGCCCAAGGAGGCGGGCTATACCGAAAACGGCGGCGGCCAGATATTCATCGATCTTGTTTCCGATCCATATACGAATATGCGCGGCCCCTTCGCCGATGCGGCGAACAATCACGCCGGTCCCAACCTCTACAGCCGCTACCACAAGTCGAAATTCTTCTGCTCGACCTGCCATGACGTGTCCAACCCGGTCCTGGCCAACCTGCCTGACCCTCTGGCTTCGGTCCTGAAGACCGAGCAGCAGTCGGCGCACGCCTACGCCCATGTGGAACGAACGTTCTCGGAATTCAAGTCATCGCTGTACGCCCGCTTCATCAATGTTCCCACCAATCAGGAGTTCCAGGACCTGGGCGGCCCGGCCACGGCCTCCATGTGCCAGGACTGCCACATGCCGGAAGTTCCGGGCGACGTGGGCGCGGCAACCAATGACGAAGGGGTTCTCCGTCCCGTTGATTCCGTTGCCCATCCCGACTCCGGCGTACCGACGCACGACCTCCAGGGCGGCAACATGTGGATGACCCGCATTTTAGCCAGCGTGGATGAGAGCCTGGACGAATATGACCTGACCAATGCGGGACTGTTGGTGAACAGGGCCGGTGAACTGACGCTCGATTTTACCCAGGGCCACGGTCTGGGGGCCGACAACTACGGCAGGGCTCTGCTGGCGGCCTCGGAACGGGCGCAAATCCAGCTTCGCCGGGCGGCCACCATCAAAAATATGATGTTCAATCCCGTGACCGGGGAGCTGTCTTTCCGGGTGCAGAACAATACCGGCCATAAACTGCTGTCCGGGTATCCCGAGGGGAGACGCGCTTTTGTCAACGTCAAGGCCTATTCCAATGACAATGTTGTCTACGAGATCAACCCGTATGATCCGGCCGCCGGCACCTTCAAGGGGGGATTAGACTTCTGGAACTACAACGGCGCCCTGCCCGGCGCAGGTTACGTTGTCCCCGCCCCTGCCGCCCTGGGGCCGAACGAGGAGCACAATGATGCCCTCATTTACGAGGCGGTCACCCGCAGCGATTTGACCGGGGAAGACCACACCTTCCATTTCGCCCTGGCGACCGACCGCTACAAGGACAACCGCATACCACCCAAGGGCTTCGACCTTGCCGAGGCGAAAACCCGCTTGTCCGAACCGGTGGCGCCCGGCGGCATCAAGGACGATGCCGCGACCCCGGACACCAATCTGTACACCCCGGCGGAATATGCCGGCGGCTACGATGCCGTTTCCCTGACGATCCCCGAGGCCGTGGAAAAAAACATCACCCATGTCACGGTCACCCTCTATTACCAGGGCACATCGCGCGAGTATATCGAATTTCTTCGCGATGAAATCAATGGAACGGGAGCCAATCGAGCCTTGTTTGAACCCACCTATGCCCAGGCCAATGAACCTCGACTCAACCCCCATGATGACCCCGCCTATCTGGCCCAGACAGATCCCTTCTTTATGGGGCTGAGGGCCTGGGGCGGCACAATCTGGCAACTGTGGGCCCATAATCACGGTCTGGACGGTTCAACGGCTTCCGTCGACGGCATTGTTCCGTTTACCATGACTTCCGCTTCCGTCCCCGCCCCCGGCGTCGCGCTCTACACCCTCCAACTGATCGGAGACGGAACAGGATATATCGAGGATATTCCGCCCGGGAATATCCTGTGCGACAAAACATCATCGGCCCAGGCCGAATGCATCCTGCCCTACGCGGAAGGCTCGGCGATCAGCATCAGGGCCGTTGCCCGTTCGGGGTCGAAATTCGACGGCTTCACCGTAAGCGCCTAATCAACCCCACCTAATCTGCTGGGAGCAGGGGATATGCTTCGGTGTCATGTTCCAGGGCAGGAGGGTTTCAAAATCCTTCAGAGAGGAAGCCGCTGGCAGCTTCTCAAATATATGGCGCAGGTAGGCATAGGGTTCCAGCCGGTTGGCCTTTGCCGTTTCGATCAGGCTGTACAGCAGGGCACTGGCTTCGGCTCCCTCGGGCGTGCCGGAGAACAGCCAGTTCTTGCGGCCGACGACAAAGGGACGGATGGCATTCTCGGCGCTGTTGTTGTCCGGTGCAAGACGGCCGTCCTCAAGATAACCGACCAGCCGATCCCATTGTTTCAACGCATAGGAAACCGCTTTGCCAAGCAGCCCCTTGGGCGGCGTCTGCACGGATTTCCTGGTCAGCCACCGGTGCATGTCATCAAGAATGGGCTTGGCCTCAGTCTGGCGCAGGCGATACACTTCCGTTGGAGAGAGACTCTTCGCCTTGGCCTCTTTTTCCAGCTTGTACAGCTTGCCGATATAGCTCAGCGCCATGTCGGCGGCGCCGGTTTTCCGGTTCTTGCCCTGGGCGTTGATCACGTCCATGAACTTGCGCCGGACATGCGCCCAGCAGCCGATATGCCGGATATGGTCGGCATGATCGAGAAAATCATAACCGCTGTAACCGTCGGTCTGCACAAAGCCGGTAAAATCCTCCAGGAAGGACCTGGCGACATCACCGCTTCTGGTCGGATGATACTGATAGATGAGAATCGGCCGGCCGGGATCTCCCCGCCGGAAAATCCACATATACGACTTGGAAGTCGGGTCCCGGCCGGGTTCCTGTAATACCTGCAGGGTGGTTTCATCAATATTGAGGTACGAACCGGCCAGCACTTCTTCCTGCAGCAGGTTCAGCAGCGGCCGGCAGGCGATGGCCGCCTGCATGGCCCAACTGCACATCGAGGTCCTCGACACCTCGACCCCCAGGCGGGCAAACTGCTTTTCCTGCCGGTAAAAAGGGGTATGGTCGATAAACTTGGCCGTCAGAATATGGGCCAGCAGGCCGGGACCGGCGATGGACTTCGGAATGATCTGCGGGCCGGGCCGTCGGCCTCCACCCCTTCACAGTTCCGGCAGGCGTACTTGGGCCGGATGTGACGGATTACCTGTATTTTAGCCGGGATGATATCCAGCTGCTCCGACACTTCCTCGCCGATCCGGCTCAGTTCCCGGCCGCAGCCGCATACTTTATCCGCGGCAGCGATATCGTGCATGACTTCAACCCGGGGCAGTTCCTCCGGCAGAGGCTTCCGGCCGCTTTTCCGGCGCTGATGGGCGGGCACCTCGATTGCCTCGCCCTCCTCCCTGACCTCCGGCTCCGGCATGTCAAACAGCGGCAGCGGCTGCGGACCGCCCTCCGGCCGGATCTCTTCACTCTTGCGGCCGAACAGCTGCGCCCGCAGGTGCCGGATCTGCTCCAGCAGAATACCGGTTTCCTTGTCGAAACGGTCATGGAGATCGACGATGATCTCCTTGAGGGCCGCAGGGTCGTCGGGCAGTGTGGAGACATTCTTTTGCATACCGCCCAATATATCACAACATATTGATTTTGCAAGAATTATATGAAAAAAAGCACGGTTTTTTTACACCACGGTGGCATACGACAGAGGGCGATGCGCCTCGTGCTGAACCAGGGACAAACCGTCCAGCAGCCAGGTCAGTTCATATCCGTGCAGGGCAAGGACTTCATCCTCGGATGCCGGCCACCGGAACCGGTCCTTTTCCAGACGCTTCTGCCACAGGCAGAAGCCGTTGCGGTTCCAGTACAATATTTTGACGATGTCCCGTTTGCGGTTGCAGAAGCCAAACAGATGGCCGGACAGCGGATCGAGCGCCAGCCGGCCGGCAACCAGCAGCGACAGGCCGTTGATCGACTTGCGCATATCGGTCGCGCCCGTGGCCAGATAGACCCTCAGCGGCTGGCCGGAAAAAAACATTACCGGCCCTCCAGGGTCGCCAGCAAAAGGGACAGGGTCGCCGGTGAGAACGTATCTCCCACCTCGATGGACAACCTCCCCGGCAGAACAACCCGTAAAGCCGCCGGACCTGGTTGGATGGAATTGTGTCCCGGGAAACGGTCAAGAGGGACGGGGACAAGGCTTGTCTCATTGCTCTTTGACCGGGAAAATTTTCTGTGCCAATAGGTCAGAGCATGGTAGGACAGGTTATGCTGTTTACAATACCCGGACCGGCTCAGGCCGCTTCGCTGCAGAGCCTGAACATGCGCCTGCCACCGCCGCCGGTTGCGCAGCAGCTTCTCCTCTCGTTTGATTCTTTCCGTCATGGGCTTCCTCCTGCATAATGGTTGGTGGTTGACCAATCATGACACAGGATGGCATGATAAAAAAGATGGGGTTTATTTGGCGCTTAC
>JALHJD010000143.1:8308-11061 GCA_022837185.1 Desulfobacteraceae bacterium | reverse complement strand
TCAAGGAGTTCGCTTGCCGCTCTTCATCGCCGGCCAGAAAAAAAATGGGCGGGAGGAGACATCATGATTACAATAGACCGAAAGCAATAATGCAACACCGCCCGGCGGGGAAATCCGCGGTGGTGATCAGTTCGCGGCCCGGTACTCTTCCCGGGCGGCACCAGATGAGGAGACGATCATGAAAATGACCTGCATGAGCTGCAAATATTTCAGACTGGAAAATCCCGAAGGCGGATTCTGCAAGGAGCCGGGCAAGGCATCGGCGCCGAAAACCCCGGTGCGCGGCGACGAGACGTGCGGGAAATGGGCCGACTGCGGCCAGCAGTATTACATCCGGCTGGGGTGGATCAAGGCGTACAGGGCCAGGGAGTCCGGCCAAAATACCCCGTGAGCAGGGGGGCGGAAGAGGCCTTGAGGCCCGGCCGAAACGCCTAAACTGACGTCTTTTTCAGGCCAAGCAGTTCATACGTCTTCAACCCCGCTATCGTCGCGGTCAATTCACGCAGTTCAAGGGCCGACTGCGCCGCCCGGGAAGTTGTTTCGGCTATGACAATGGAGTTTGGCACCGGCTTGGTGATTTCCTGCAGCCTGAAGACATTATTGACCGTGTCGCCGATCACCGTGTAATCCATTTTCATTTCAAAGCCGATGTTGCCGACCACGGCCTCCCCGGTATACACACTGATGCCGATCTGAACCGGTTCGTGCAGCAGTTCCTCGACATATTCGCTGTTGATGGCCCGGACCGCCTCCTTCATTTCCACCGCGGCGGCAAGTGCGTTGTCGGCGTCCATCGAGGTTGCGACAGGCGCGCCGAACAACGCCAGGAAACCGTCGCCGAGATACTTGTCGACAATGCCGTGATGCTTGAAAACAATGCCCCCCATGACGGAGAAAAAATAATTCAACAGGGCGACGCTCTTCTGGGGGCCGATCTTTCTGGCAATGCCCGAGAAGCCCCGAATATCGATATTCAGCAGGGTGAGGGTCTTGAATTCATCGATCAGCGATTTTCCCGTTGTCGAGTCCCGGATGATCTTGTCGACCACTTCCTTGGGCACGAACTTCTGGAACATCGCCCTGATTCCGCGCTCCTGTTCGGCCATGGAAACCGTTTCCTTGTACAGACGGGCATTCTCCAGGGCAATGCTCACCGAGGTGGCAATGGACTGCAGCACATCCCTGTCATCCTCGGTGAACTCGCCGTCAAGTTTATTCAACACCTCGATAACGCCGACAACCTTACCCTGGGAGATCATCGGCACACACAGGGCCGACCGGGTCCTGAATCCCGTTATTTCATCAATCTTGGAATCAAAATGAATTGAAGCGGCCGCGTCATTGGCAAGGATCGGTTCCCCCCGGGAAGCAACCGCGCCGGAAATTCCCTGCCCCAGGGCCAGGCGAATCTTCTGCAGGCTCAACAGGTCGATCTGAAACGAGACGGCAAATTCCAGCTCCGCCTCCTTGACCAGGGCGAGAAAACCCGCTTCCACCTTCATGAGGGTACGGATCATGTCCATGGTGTATTTCAGCACCTGGCTCATGTCAAAGGTGGAAGAGGCCAGCGCCCTGCCGATCTGTTTGATGGCGATCAACTCCTGGTTTCTCTTGACGATTGAAGCCAGCAGGTTGTTTTCGTCAATGGCGAACGAAACGATATGGGCGATTCCCTCGACAATCTCAAAGCTTTTCTGGAATCCGTCGCTCTGCCGGGCATACAGTATCATTACCCCGGTTACCTTGCCCCTTGTTGTCAACGGGGCGAGAAGACCGTTTTTCAGGCCCGGCACAATGAGTTTTTCATCGATTTTATCCCGGACCGCATCCAGATCATCGATGATCATGATCGACTCTTTCTGCATCACCTGCTCGAAGATGGAGCCCGGCAGCGCTACATGATCGCCGGCGGCGACCCTGACTGCCTCGTTGGCCATATAATCAAGAACCTTGAGGCTTTCTTCATCCTTGTCATGCCGCACCAGCAGAACCGCAACCTCAAAGGGAACAACTCCCTGCACTTCGCTCAGAATGCTTTGCAGCAGTTCGCTGTCGCGCAGGCTGGAGTTCAAGGCCTTGAAAATTCTTTTCAGCGCGGTCCGGTTCTTCTGGTCCAATTCATATTCACTGATCAGGCGGAGGTTTTCGTACGTGAAGGCGGCATTGCTCAGCAGCGGGGTCAATGATTCGACATCCGACTCGGTGAACACCTTGTCATCATGTTCCCGGGAGATCGTCAACACGCCGATGACATCCTTGATGGTCTTGATGGGCATGATCACGAACGATTTGGTCCCGTAGTGGAGCCTGTTGGCCCGGCCGAAGCGGCTTTCCCGTTCAATATCCTCGACAATGAGGGGGCTCTTGTTGATCACGGCGTATTTGGCAATGGAGGTGTCGAAATTGATCCGGTCATCCATTTTCACGCGCTCCCCGAGACCGATGCTGGCCTTGACGACAAACGATTTGCCCTCGCTCCTGTCAAGGATGAGGACCGATCCCATGTCCGCCCCGGTGAGCATCAGGGCCCGTTCCAGGGTAACATACAGGATTTCCCAGGGATCCAGGGTCACGTAGCAGATATCCGAGAGTTCCTTGAGGATGGAAACCTGTGATGTCCTGCGCATCAGTTGTTCCGAACTGACGCGGAGTTTGGTTTCTATGGCATTGAATGATTGCAGGATCTGCTGCAATTCATTCTGATCTTCGTCAATTTCCCCGACAGTGAGATCCTGGGCTATTTTCTCCTTCAC
>JALHJD010000143.1:0-8259 GCA_022837185.1 Desulfobacteraceae bacterium | reverse complement strand
GGTGAAAACCGACAAAAATATACAGCAGGCCGATGACTATAAAAATCTTGGTATACTCCTCCTGGAGGAATCCGTACCTGTAGCCGAAATAAAAAAATCCGGTGCACGGGAACAGCAGCATGAGGATAAAAATAACATTCAGCCGGTAATACAATTTCCTGTTGCCGGGGGAGCGTTTGCTGGAGGCATTCAGTTTTATCATTTTTTCATTCTATAAAAGCGTATGAGGCTGTTCCCGGACTGTAAAGGAAACCTCGCTCGGGGGACGGATGGCGGGAGATGTCCATCACTCTGATCAATCGTTCACCCGGCTGGGAAACAGCGGGGAGCGGCTGACCGGGCACGGAATCACGGAAAATTTTCAGGAAAAAAGATAGTACAGGAGACATATGATCAACGGAACAATTCCCTCCCAGTGCAACTGGGGGTCAGGAAATTCCATGAGATAGAGCTGGGCCAGATACAATCCCGCGACAACAAATACCGCCGAGACAATAATGTTTATCAGGTACGACTTGCCATACTTATCCATCCCTTCCTCTCCTCACTGGAATTCAATCCGGCCGGACCTCGATCTTGCGGTAATTGTATATAAATACCAATTAAGCATGATTAATTCCATATTTCAAGGGAATACCTTGCGGAATCATGGCTTTGGGGCTCAGTTTGCCGCCTTGAGAAAAATGTTTCACGGGTGCGGGGCCGGGGGCGCCGGCCGGAGATTACTGCAGGGAGGGAAAAGGCTGGAACTGGCGGATCAGCTGATGCGCACCGCTTCAATATGCTTTGTGCTCACGCCAATAAATTTATGGGGCAGTTCAATGACCCTTTGGTACCAGTTGCCATTCTTCCTGTATACTTCAGTCAATTTGACCTGAGTGAGAGGAATAAAGCGGTCATTTGATTTCTTTTTGTCTGCACTTTCTCCTGGGTCTTCTGGACCATGGTCGCCGCTCTCATCTTTTCCATCTCGTCGGCGATCGTCTCCTGGTCATCATAAAACAGGATTATTTCTGATATCCTGATCTGGAGATGGTCGAAGCGAACGCATGCCGTCAAACCCTCTATCCGCAACTGGACATCATGCATGAGAATCGCATTTTCGAAACATTTTTCGCTCGGATCCCGCCAATAAATACTGCCGCTGTTCATTAAATCCGTTGTCCTCAAGGAGGAATTGGGGATGTCGACATTTCCCACAAATCTTTTCCCCAGGGAGGTAACAACAACAATTTTTCTTTCCGCCGCCAAGATCCACCGCCTTATTCATGCAAGGAAGAAATTCACACCGGCCCGGAAGCAAAACCCGGGGCCTGTTTTCTCTCAGGTTCTCCTGATCATCGGCCCGGATTCAACTTCCGGAGGCCGGCATCGATGCCGGTTTGAATGCCGGATGAAGCATAACTGATGTATGTTACGGGAAATAATGTGAAAAAAAAAGGAAAATTCAACCTTCGACCGGGAAACCGGGATTGAACGCAGGAAATTTTTTCCGGGTTTGCCGAAAGTTGGGACGCGACGTGTCTGCCGCTGGAAAGAAGAAATGCAGCGGCACTATTCTTTCCCAATGTCCGATGAAACGGTGTTCCCTCGCGGCAGGTAATTTTCAGTGCAGCCGTATAAGATGAAGCGGTTTGAAAAAAAGTTTATTTTTCAGGCTGGCACAATTTGCGCTTCTTCAGCACTTCCTCAACTTCCTCGTGAGAAAGAATGGTGTTGTCATTATTATATAAATAGACGAGACAATCCCGGCACATACCATAATGACATTGAAAACCGTTATTTTCCTCCACCCACTCCCAGCAGGTGCTCCCATTTTTTCGCATGGGACACAATATTGTGTCATCACAGTGCATGATCTCCCAACAGGAAAGTTTCTTCCGCGACTTCATGCCAGTCCCTCTCCTTAGAGTTTTGCTTTCCACCCGGCCATTGCCAGGAATAATTCACATTCTATTTGTATTAAAACACTTCTTAAATACAGGCGCAACTGGATAAATTGTCGCAGTTGAGCTTTTCTCGAAGGGAGTGTACAGTATGCGGCCTGTACGACCCGTGCGGTCGGACAGAACGTGAATCCCGGGACATGATCCCGTTTGCCGGACAGGAAAAAAAGAAAGGGGGGGAATGCATGAACAATCCACGGATCGAATGGATTCGGAAAGAGGGTCGCAGGTGTCTGCAATTTCATTTTCACGGGAAATTTTCGGAAACAGAAGCCCGTACCGCCGTGGAAGAATGGCGGCAGATCATTGCCGCCGCTCCCGAGGAACAAGTAATCCTCATCTGGAACTGCCTGGAAATGAATGATTACGATCAGCAGGCCAGGACTCTGTGGCAGAACGCCTGCAAAGAAATGAAAAACAGGATCGAGGTAATCTGGGTCATTACCAATTCGATCCTGATCAGAATGGGGGCCTCCGTCATTTCCGTGTTCAGTTCGCTGAAAATAAAGGTGGTTGGTTCGGAAAAGGAGATCCGGATCTGACGCCCGGCGGGCGGGTGCGGGAGTTGGGACGAATTTCCGCTGAAGACCGTAGAGCAGAAAGCCGTAACAAACCGTTACGGCTTTCTGCTTATCTCTGGCGGGGCCGACGAGACTCGAACTCGCGACCTCCGGCGTGACAGGCCGGCGTTCTAACCAACTGAACTACGACCCCAGAGTATGTTTTGCCTGGTGGGCGGAACAGGGCTCGAACCTGTGACCCTCGGCTTGTAAGGCCGATGCTCTCCCAGCTGAGCTATCCGCCCGTTCACAACGTGTGCTGGTATTTATCAGGATAACCGCGCTCCGTCAAGAAAAAAGCGGCAGGCGGGGACCTTCATGCGGTTGCCGGCAGGTCTTCCGCCGCTGTCGGTGCGCCGGCTGAGACCTGTTCTTAATGGGCGGGGGTGTTGTGCGACGATACCGTGATGTCCTTGTAAATGGACTCCAGGGGTATGTCCTTGAACAACTCTTCCCCTTCCCTCACCAGCAGTGCCTTCTGGAGCACTTCATCGACGTGGTTGACCAGATCGATGGTCAGACTGTTGCGGATTTTCGCCGGTACTTCCTTGAGGTCGCGTTCATTTTCCCGGGGCAGAAGAACATGGGTAATGTTGCCCCGCCTGGCCGCCAGAAGCTTCTCGGTCAGACCGCCGATGGGCAGGATCCTGCCCCGCAGGGTGATTTCCCCCGTCATGGCAATACACCGGTTCACGGGTATCTTCAGCAGGGCCGAGACGATGCTGGTCGCCATCGTGATTCCGGCTGACGGACCATCCTTGGGAATGGCGCCTTCAGGCACGTGAATGTGCAGGTCGATCTTCTGGTAAAAGTCCGGATCCAGTCCCAGCCGCATGGCCCGGGAGCGGACATACGACATTGCCGCCTGGGCGGATTCCTGCATCACATCCCCGAGCTTGCCGGTGACCGTCAGCTTCCCGGAACCAGGCATCAGGGTCGATTCTATCTGCAGGAGCTCTCCCCCCACCTCGGTCCAGGCCATGCCCGTGGCAAGGCCGATGGCGTCCTGTTCCTCGGCCAGCCCGAAACGGTATCTGGCCGCTCCCAGATAACGCCCGATCGCTTGCTTCGATATCCGGTATGTTCGGCCGGGCTGATCCTTCTTGAGACGGTCCCGGGCGACCTTGCGGCAGATCGAAGCAATGGTGCGCTCAAGATTGCGGACGCCCGCCTCGCGGGTATACCGGCGAACGATTTCCAGGAGGGCCTGGTCGCTGAACTGGATATCCCCGGGCTGGAAGCCATTGACTTCCAGCTGTTTCGGGACCAGAAATCCGTCGGCAATGCGCAGCTTTTCTTCTTCGGTATAGCCGCTGAGCTTGATGATCTCCATTCTGTCCTGCAAGGGCAGCGGAATGCCGTGCAGGCTGTTTGCCGTAGTAATGAAGAAGACCTCGGACAGATCGTAATCCAGATCCAGGTAGTGATCATTGAAGGAGAAGTTCTGTTCGGGATCCAGGACTTCCAGCAGGGCGGCGGAGGGATCACCGCGGAAATCCATGCTCATCTTGTCGACTTCGTCCAGGCAGAAAACGGGATTGATCACCTCCGCCCGCTGCATCGACAGGATGATTTTTCCGGGCATTGCACCGATGTAGGTCCGCCGGTGTCCGCGTATTTCGGCTTCGTCACGAACCCCGCCCAGGGACAGGCGGATAAACTTGCGGTCCATTGCCCGGGCGATGGACCGGCAGATCGACGTTTTTCCCACCCCGGGCGGGCCCACCAGGCAGAGTATCGGTCCCTTGATCTTCTTGACCTGAGCCTGAACGGCCAGATACTCGAGAATCCTCTCCTTGGTCTTTTTCAGGCCGTAGTGATCTTCCTCGAGGACCTGTTCGGCCCTGTTGATGTCTATGGTGGAGGCGGTTTTTTCGGTCCAGGGCAGACTGACGATGGCGTCGATGTAATTGCGGACCACCGTGGTTTCGGCGGACATCGGCGGCATCTGCTTGAGTTTTTTCAGTTCCTTGCCCACCTTTTCCCGGACCGGATCAGGGAGTTTCTTCCTGGCGATGATCTCCTCCAGTTCGGCGATGTCATCCGCCCCTTCTCCCTGGCCCATCTCTTCCTGGATGGCCTTGATTTTTTCTCCCAGGTAGTAGTTGCGCTGGGCGTCGGCCATTTTCTTCTTGACCTTGGCCTGGATGGTCTTTTCGAGCTCGGAGAGCTCGGCTTCCCGATATATCGCCTCCATGAGCAGAGCGATCCGGTCGGGCAGCGAGACCTTCTCCAGTATTTCCTGCTTCTGTCCTGTCTTCAGAGAAAGATGGGAAGCTACCGTGTCGGCCAGTCGGGTGATGTTTTCCAGGCCGGCAATGGAGGTGAGGATTTCCTTGGGAATTTTCTTGTTGGTCCGGGAGAATTCCTCGAAAAGGCGGTACAATTCCCTGCCGTACGCTTCGATTTCCGGTCCTTCCGTATGAATGTCGGGCAATTCCTCGACTTCGACGGAGAAAAAGGAATCGAACTCGGTCAGGCCGGTTATCCTGGCCCTGCGTTTGCCTTCGACCAGAGCCTTGATGGTTCCGTCGGGCAGCCGCAGCAGCTGCATGACCGTGGCAAGGGTTCCGATTTCATAGAGATGCTCCCGGCCCGGATCGTCGATGCTGTCATCCTTCTGGGTGACCAGAAATATCATCGATCTGTTTTCCATCGCGTTTTCCAGGGCGGCAATGGATTTTTTCCTTCCCACCACGAGGGGGGCGACCATTCCCGGGAAAATGACGATGTCCCGCAGGGGCATCAGGGGATATCTTTTCGCAGTAGATTCTCTCATGCTTGACTCAGGCGCTTTTCTTGGCCTCCTGGCTTTCATACAGAATAACAGGATACTCACCGTTGGTGATGACCTGTTCATTGATGACGCATTCCGTCACATTCTCCTCGGAGGGGAGTTCGAACATGACCTCAAGCATTGCCTCTTCCATGACCGAACGCAGCCCCCGGGCGCCGGACTTCCTTTTCAGGGCCTTGGCCGCGATTGCCTGCAGGGCGCCGGTGGTGAAACGCAGAGTTATGCCCTCATATTCAAACAATTTCTGATACTGCCTGGTCAAGGCGTTTCTCGGTTCCTGAAGAATGCGGACCAGGTCGTCCTCGGTCAGTTCATTCATGGTGGCTATGACCGGCAGCCTGCCGACCAGTTCGGGAATAAGGCCGAACTTGAGGAGATCCTCGGGTTGAATTTCGGCGATGATTTCCCCGAATTCCTTCTTGGTGGCCGCGACAACCTCGGCGCCGAAGCCGATGGACTTGGTGCCCGACCGGCGCTTGATGACCGCGTCCAGGCCGACAAAGGCGCCGCCGCAGATGAAGAGGATATTCTGGGTATTGATCCGCACCAGTTCCTGCTGGGGATGTTTGCGGCCGCCCTTGGGGGGAACGGAGGCCATCGTTCCTTCGATGATTTTCAGAAGCGCCTGCTGCACGCCCTCGCCGGAGACATCCCGGGTGAGGGAGGGACTGTCGGACTTGCGGGCGATCTTGTCAATCTCATCAATATAGATAATTCCCTTTTCCGCCATTTCAATGTCATAATCGGCGGCCTGCAGCAGGTTGACCAGAATATTCTCCACGTCCTCACCCACATAGCCCGCCTCGGTCAGTGTCGTGGCATCGGCGATGGTGAAGGGAACATTGAGGATCCTGGCCAATGTCTGGGCCATAAGGGTTTTACCGCTGCCGGTGGGGCCGATGAGGATGATATTGCTCTTCTGCAGTTCCACGTCTCCCGGCTGTCCCGATTCACTTGACTCGATCCGCTTGTAATGGTTGTGAACGGCGACGGACAGGACCTTCTTGGCGAACTCCTGGCCGATGACATACTCGTTCAGGTAGGCGTAGATTTCCTTGGGCTTGAGGACATTCAACCGACCGGCTCCCGCCTTGCCGGCTTCCACCGAATCCTGGACGATCTCATTGCAGAGTTCGATGCATTCATCGCAGATATAGACATTGGGACCGGCAACCAGCTTGTTGACCTCGTCCTGGTTCTTTCCGCAGAATGAGCAGGAGCAGGAAATCATCTGATCGGAACGAAAATCATCTTTCATTTCTTTTTCTCGCTTTCTGTCTGTTCACGGCTGACGAGAACCCTATCCACTATGCCGTATTTACAGGCTTCTTCGGCATTCATGAAGAAATCCCGCTCCGTATCGGCCTGGACCTTCTTCAGCGGCTTGCCGGTATGTTTGGCCAGGATCCGGTTGAGGTCGGCGCGCAGCCTGAGAATTTCCCGGGCATGGATGTCGATATCGGTCGCCTGCCCCTGAAATCCGCCCATGGGCTGATGAATCATGATCCTGGCATTGGGGAGGGTAAACCTTTTCCCGGCCGTACCGGCGGCCAGCAGAAATGCCCCCATGGACGCGGCCTGCCCCATGCACAGGGTGGCGATGTCGCACCGGACATACTGCATGGTGTCGTATATGGCCAGTCCCGCGGTAACGGAACCTCCGGGCGAATTGATATAAAAGGTGATGTCCTTTCCCGGATCATCGGCCTCCAGAAACAGCAACTGGGCAATGATCAGGCTGGAAATCTCATCGGTCACCGGGGTGCCGAGAAATACGATCCGCTCCTTGAGCAGCCGCGAATAAATATCAAAGGCCCGTTCCCCCCTGGGGCTCTGTTCAATAACGATGGGAACCAGGTTCATGGTGAATCTCCTAGCAAAACTTTCTCCTGAACGGCACGAGCCGCTTCCCGCCACGGGAGATCTTTCTCCCGGGGCCTCCTGTCCGCGAATCGGCGACCGGCATGAGGATTACGGCTGGTTGCCGGTCCCTTCCGCATCAGCGGAGGCAGGGGGGGCATCGATCAGCTTGGCGTGCTCACGAAGGAAGTGCAGAATTTTTTCGTTGAGCAATTCATTGATGAAAGGCAGTATCTCCTCGCGCCTTTTGAAAAACTGCTTCACCTCGGCAACGGTCATATTGTACTGATCGGCGATGCGTTTGTAGCCCCGTTCTATATCTTCGTCATTTATCTGAATATTTTCAAGCTCGGCAATCTTTTTTAAAATAAAATCTCCGCGCACGCGCCTTTCGGCGACCTCCCGATTCCTGGCGGCAAGCTCGTCCCGGTTCAGGCCGGCGGACTCCAGGGTCAATCCGCTCCGCTGCAGGTTGCCCTCGGTCTGTTTGATCATCTCTTCAATCTCGTACCGGACAAGCCGTTCCGGCACGGCAAAGCGGTTCTGCTCGAGAAGCTTCTGCATGACCCTGTCGTCCAGGTCCCCTTCCAGGGCGGCTTCCTTCTGCTTCAGGATCTCGTTCCTGATCCCGTTTCTGAGGTCATCGATCGTCGCATAGTCCTTATTGACATCCTTGGCGAATTCATCATCGACCGCGGGCTTGAGCCGCTGCTTCACTCCCTTGACATCGACCTTGAACTCAACTTTTTTGCCGGCCAGAATCGGGTTGGGATATTCCGGAGGGAATTCAACTTCGTACAGTGTCTTGTCACCTTTTTTCAGGCCGATGAGCTTCTCCTCAAACTCGTCGCCCAGGCTACCGGCGCCGACGTCGACGGAATAATCTTCATTGTGGACCTCCTTCATGACCTTGCCTTCATGAAAACCCTGGAAATCGACAATCGCCACATCATCCCTGCATATC
The DNA here is from genome assembly GCA_022837185.1 of Desulfobacteraceae bacterium. Lineage (GTDB taxonomy): Bacteria > Desulfobacterota > Desulfobulbia > Desulfobulbales > Desulfobulbaceae > UBA10518. The sequence goes on along the minus strand of JALHJD010000143.1, from coordinate 132 downwards.
GCATAATCGTCGTCGGCACTGCGGAGTACGCTGTGCTGGCGGCGCAGCTGCTCGATTTTCGCCTCCACCTCGGCATCGGTGGCCTCTACAACCGGTTTTTCTATTTCCAGTCCTTTATATTCCTGCACCTCG
>JALHJD010000487.1 GCA_022837185.1 Desulfobacteraceae bacterium | reverse complement strand
TCGGCTCTTGCGCGGGCCGGCCTTTCCGCCGGAACGCCGAAAGCCTGAAAATGCCGGAACGGATATCATGCCTATGAGAAAAATCGTGATTCTGCACAGCGAAGTAGCCCCGGACGCGGCCGAAGATGAACTGGATTGCCTGCGCCAGGCGAAAACCATCGCCGAAACCGTCACGGCCCTGGGCGACGCGCCGATTCTGCTGCCTTTCGTTCTGGATCTCTCCGCCACCATGGCCAAACTGGCCCTGATCAAACCCGACATGGTCTTCAACCTTGTTGAAACCGTCGCTGCGCGGGGTTCCATGGCTTACTTCGCTCCGGCGCTTCTGGACGTTTTGCGGATTCCCTACACGGGCAGCCGCACCGCGGCGATGTTTCTCACGTCCAGCAAACCGCTCGCCAAAAAAATGCTGGCCGCAAACGGCATCGCCACTCCGAACTGGATCGCGGCGGACGAAACGCACTGCGCTTCCGGGCGCCCCTGCGCCTACCTCATCAAGCCCTGTTGGGAAGATGCGTCGGTAGGACTCGACGAAGAAGCCTTTCTGCCCTCTGCCGATGCCGAAACGGCTCTGCGCGCCCTTCGGGAAAGACAAAAGAAACTGAACCTGGAATGCTTCGCCGAGGCGTATATCGACGGCCGTGAATTCAACATCGCCCTTTTGGCCGTCGCCGGCGGCGTGATCGTTTTGCCGCCCGCGGAAATCCTGTTTTTGAACTACCCTCCGGACAAGTTAAAGATGCTCGATTACCGGGCCAAATGGGTGGAGGATTCGTTTGAGTACGAAAATACCGTCCGCACGCTGAAGATAAAGACTCAGGACGCAGGGCTGGCGGACCGCCTGCGCGAAACGGCTCTGGCCTGCTGGCGTCTGTTCGGCCTGCGCGGTTACGCCCGCATCGATTTCCGCGTGGATGCCCAGGGGCAACCCTGGGTTCTGGAGATCAACGCCAATCCCTGCCTGTCGCCGGACGCCGGTTTTGCCGCCGCCCTGGAACACGCGGGCATTCCCTATTCGGAAGCCATCGACAACATTTTGCACGATGCGCTGAATCCCTGAAACGAAGGAGGAGTCTTTTTGTGTTTAAACCGGTCGTCTTGCTTTTCTTCTCCAATCTGTTCATGACCTTCGCCTGGTAC
>JALHJD010000486.1 GCA_022837185.1 Desulfobacteraceae bacterium | reverse complement strand
GTTTTGCCTCAAGGACGGCGGCGGCATCGCCCACCTTGTGCAGGGTTCTCGGCACCGCCCGGTCAACCCTGGCCTCGCACTGCTCGTGCACTTCGGGAGGGCAGCCGGCCACTTCCCAGCAAGGCACGAGCTGCAGCAGCTTCTTCAGGCCGGGGATGCTGACCCCCTCGTCGTGGATAAATGATCGCAGGCAGTTGATCCACTGAATATCGTTGGCGGAAAACAATCGCCGCGATCCGACCTGGGCCGGATGAATCAGCCCCTCGGCCTCATAAATTCGCAGCGTCCGGGGATGCACGCCAAGCAGTCTGGCCGCGACGCCGATTGGATACACCGGAACATCCGGTTTCATCGGCTTGATTTCTGTTTTTTTTCTGGCCATGCGGTAACTCCTGTAGTTATGCGATCCCCGGAAGGCACGGGGCCTTCCGGGAAACAAGTCAAATCGATCTTAATGCTTTTCGGACAGATGCCCGCGGAACATCCTCTCACCCATCAGAAACAGCATGACGCAGAGGCCGATGCCGCCCAGGGTGACCATCCATTCGTGCAGGGTCGGGCTGTACGGCAGCAGGTGCGGCTGTCCGACGATGTCCATGCCGTGGAAATGGGGCACCAGCATGCCGACCACAACCAGGTCATAGCGCATGATGAAGATCCCGATGACGCTGGAGGCGGAAGCCACAAACAGCGCGGTCAGGTTCCTGGCCCGGACGGCGAGGATGATGATGAAGGGAATAACCAGGCCCATGGCAATTTCGCCGATCCAGAAATTCTTGGCGAAAGGACCGGTGAGGATGGCCTGCATGGCCTCATACTTGCCCGGAGGCTGACCGGTGATGCCGGACAGGACCTTCCAGGTGGTGAAGAACATGATCACAACGTACAACAGGGCGCCCAGCTTGGCGACCGTCTGCAGAGAGCTTTCCATTTCCTTGCTCATCTTCCAGCCGTTGGTCTTGTAGGCCAGCCAGTGGAAAAAGATGACGGCGGCACAGCCGGACATCATGGCGGAGGTAATGAAATAGATGGGCATGTACGGTCCGTGCCAGAACTCGCGGCCGTTGAGCAGCCCGAACACGGCGCCGAGATTGGAATGGGCGGCGACACCGGCGATAACGCCCATCAGCCCGAACATCCC
>JALHJD010000485.1 GCA_022837185.1 Desulfobacteraceae bacterium | reverse complement strand
CAGGTAGGACTCCTTTTTCGCTTCGACCCCCCAGGGCAGGTTAAGGCCGAACCAGACGAACACTGAAATGGCCAGAATCCACGTTCCCGCTTTCATCAGATAATGCTTGCCCTTTTCCCAGGTATGGATCATCAGGTTTTTAGCCGTAGGGATGCGGTAAGGCGGAAGCTCCATGATGAACACCGGCGCTTCGCCGCGAAAGAGGGTCTTTTTAAATAAAAATCCCACCAAGACGGCCAGAACGATGCCCAGGAGGTACAGCGACCATAAAACGGTTACCGCGTATGCGGAAAAAAACGCGGCGGTGAAAACCACGTAAACGGGAAGCCTCGCCCCGCAGGACATGAGCGGAATCAAAAGCGCGGTGAGCGCCTTGTCCCGCGGATTTTCCAGCGTGCGCGTGGCGTAAATCGCCGGAACGTTGCAGCCGAAGCCCAGTAAAAGCGGAATGAAGGATTTTCCGTGCAGGCCGATCGCGGACATCAGCCGGTCCATGACGAACGCCGCGCGCGCCAGATAGCCGGAGGCTTCCAGCAGCGTGATGAAAAACATCATGGCGAAAATGGGCGGCAAAAAGACCAGCACCGAGCCGACGCCGGCGATGATGCCTTCGGTGACAAGCGAAACGATCCAATCGGGCGCGGATATTGCCACAAGGAGCGCAGCAGCCCAGCGCGGAAGCGGTCCGGCAACGACGCCGTCGAGCCAATCGGTAAAGGGCCCGGCAATATCGAACGTCAGCTTGAACATGAGCCACATGGCCACAAAAAAAATCGGAATGCCGGCATAACGGTTGAGGACAACGGCGTCGATCCGTTCGGTCAGCTCCCTTTTTCTTTTTTCGGGTTTCCGGAGCGTCTCGCGGGTCAATCCCGCCGCCAGGCCGTAACGGACATCGGCCAGCAGCGCTTCCAGATCTTCTCCGTGGGCGGATCGCAGGTGATGCGCCGCCTTCTCGGTGAGCGCCGCATATGCTTCAGTCTGGTAATGCTCAATGGCGCGGGCGTCGCCCTCGATCATTTTGAGGGCCATCCAGCGCAGGGGCAGATGTCCCGACACCACGTCTGCGTGATCTTTTAACTGCTCCGCCACAGCGGCAACGGCTTTTTCAATGTCTTCACCGTAGGAAACAACGGCGGGCC
>JALHJD010000142.1 GCA_022837185.1 Desulfobacteraceae bacterium | reverse complement strand
CCAGGGCGACGGCGAGAAGGAAGGAAATCACGGCTTGCTTGCTGTTCATGGCGCGGCGCGGTGCTCCTGATCAGGGGTCTGCGGGGGATCGGCTGCCGCCGGCTGTTCTCCTGTGATTGCTTGGTCGAGGCCCGTGCCGACCACCGCCTCGAGCACGGCAAGCTGCATCTGGTACCCGGCCACCGCCTCGATGTATTCGCGTTCGTAGTTGAAAAGGGCCATCCGGCTGTCGAGAACATTCATGAAATCGGCCGTGCCCGCCCGGTACGCAGCGGTGGCCGCCGCCAGGGAGTGATCGGCCTGGGGGATGATGCCGTCCCGGTAAAGCTCCGCCAGGCGCCGGTTGCGCTCCAGCCGGGCCAGGCCGTCGGCGATGTCGAGACGGATCCGGTTGACGGCCGCGTCGTGCTCCGCCCGCGCCATGCCGATCTCGGCGCCGGCCTCGGCGACCATGGCATGGCGGCGCTCGCGCTGGACCGGCAGGTTGAAGGTGACGCCGGCGGCGTACATGTCGTAGCCCTCAGAGCCCATAACCGGCTCGCGCTGCATGTACTCGACGCTGAAGGTAAAATCTGGATAGAATTCCTTTTCGGCCAACTCCTTTTCGGCCGCGGCCTTCTGCTCCCTGGCCGCAATCCCCTTGAGCAGGGGACGGTTGGCCGCGGCAAGCTCTTCCAGGGTCGCGGCATCAACACGCACCGGCGTCAGAGTCAGCGGCGCGGCGGGAATGATCGGTTCATCGGCGGGAGTGAAGCGCAGATTGTTGAGGGCCGCTTCCAGGCTGCGCCGGTTCTGGAGCAGGGAGATGCGCATCTCCTCCATCTTCGAGCGCTCGAGCTGGGCCTTGAGCACATCCTGCTGCAGGCCCCGGCCGACCCCGTATACGGTTTCGGCGAACCTGCTCAGGTCATCGAGAATAACGATGTTCTTCTCCACTATCTCCAGGGACCGGTCAATGAACAGGAGCCTGTACCACCCCTCCTTGACCATCCTGGTCAACTCGACCTTGCGCTCTTCAAGTTCCCAGCGGGCCTGCTCGGCATCCTGCTGGGCGGCCTCGCGTTTCAGGCCGCGCTTGCCGAAAAACGGCACCATCTGGCTGATCCCGACGACCTTGGACGTCATTACTTCCCGGTCAAAGGCCAGGGGATCGCGGATCAACAGGTTCTGGGCCCGGAGCATGAGCATGGGATCATCCAGGGCGTCCGCCTGCCTCGCCTGCTGGATAAAGGCCTCCCAGCGGGCCGCATTCCCCTTGAGCTCGGGATTGCGTTCCAGGGCCTCGCTGACCAGCCGGTCAACTTCCTGCCCGCCGCCGGCTGCCTGGTCTTGGGCGCGGGCGGCCGAAAGCGACAGGAAAATCGTCAGGACAAGCCAGGCAAGGATTGCGGCGCGTGGCAAAGAAACCGGCATGCTCTCTTCTCTCCTCTTCTGTCCGGCGCCGGTGACTTCCCGGCGGGTTGGTCTTCCTCATCACGCGGCGGCCCGGTAAGCCGCGGCCGTTGCGTATTTTTTGATTATAATGCCTTTTGGCCGGTATCACAACGTGTCACCGATAATTATTTTTATTTCCCCTTGGGGCCCGGAACAATCATTGGCAATCCGGATGTTCAGACCCTGAAACCGCGTTATTTTTGTGTTCCGGACGGGCGAAAGACGTGGAGGATTGCAGGAAAATGGTATATAACGCAACAGAATTCTCCGCTCGGCAGCCCCGAACGACTGTCCGCGGGGGCGGCCGGCTGAAAAGCCGCCGTCCGACGCTGTTTGCCCCCTGTCCGGGCCGCTGTCATGCCGCCCGGAATGAACCACTGCATCCATGACCAGAGCAAATATCCTGATCTACATTGCCATCGCCGTTATTTCGATGAGTTTCTGGGCGATGCTGAACCAGCCCGAAATCGAGCCGGCCTGGCCGAGCCGGATCCAGGGGTTTTCCTTCTCGCCCATGCGGGCGTGGCACGATCCCGTGAAAAACGAACTGCCCACCGAGGAGGAAATCGACGCCGATTTGAAACTGCTGGCCAACAAGACCAACGCGATCAGGACCTACACGGTGGAGGGGGTGCAGGCCAGAATCCCGGCCCTGGCCCGCAAGTACGGCATCAATGTGACCCTCGGCGCCTGGCTCGACGACGACCTGGAGAACAATGAACGCCAGATCGAAACCGTGATCAAGGTGGCCCGGGAAAACTACCGCAACGTCATCCGGGTCATCATCGGCAACGAAACGCTGCTGCGGGAGGAACTGACGGTCAAGCAGCTCACCGGCTATCTCGACCGGGTGCGCGAGGCCCTTGCCATGCCCGTGAGCACCGCCGAACCCTGGCACGTCTGGCAGAACAACCCGGAACTGGTGGAGCATGTCGATTTCATCGCCACCCACATGCTGCCCTACTGGGAAGGCATCCACCTGGACCGGGCGATCGACTATGTCATTAACCGCGTCAACCAGCTGGAAAGCACCTTTCCGGGAATCCCCATCGTCATCGCCGAAGTGGGATGGCCGAGCAACGGGCGCACCCGCCGCGAGGCCGTGGCATCTCCCGCCAACGAAGCGGTTTTCCTGCGCCGTTTTCTTGACCGGGCCGAAGAGCTGAACTACGTCTACTATGTCATGGAGGCCTTCGATCAGCCCTGGAAGCGGACCACCGAAGGGGCGGTCGGCGCCTACTGGGGCGTGTATGATGTCCATCGCAACCCCAAGTTCCCCTTCACCACCCCCATCGTCAACATTCCGGAATGGCGGGCCCTGGCCGGTATTTCCGGGATCGTCGCCATCATCACCTTCACCCTGCTGCTGATTGACAGCCGGACCCTGCGCACCCGCGGCCGCGGATTCCTGGCCATCATCGCCTATCTCGCCGCCACCGGCGCGGTCTGGATCGTGTACAAGTACTCCCGCCAGTATCTGACCATGACCTCGGTGCTGGTCGGCTTTCTGATGCTGTTCGGCATTATCGGGGTGGTCATCGTTCTGCTGGCCGAGGCGCACGAATGGGCCGAATCCCTGTGGGCCGCCTTCCGGCGGCGGCCCTTTACGCCGGTGCAGGCGGCCGACGAAGATCTGCCCATGGTTTCCGTGCATATCCCGGCCTACAACGAACCGCCGGAGATGATGATCGACACCCTCGATGCCCTGGCCCGCCTGGATTATCCCCGTTTCGAAGTCATCGTCATGGACAACAACACCCGCGACCCGGCCGTCTGGCAGCCGGTGCGGGACCATTGCGCCAGGCTCGGACCGCGGTTCCGTTTCTTCCACGAGGACAAGCTCGCCGGCTTCAAAGCCGGGGCCCTGAACTACGCCCTGGCGCGGACCGACCCGGAAGCAGAGGTGGTGGCGGTCATTGACAGTGACTACATGGTGACCCCCGACTGGCTGCGGGACCTGGTGCCGCAGTTCACCAAACCCACCGTGGCCATTGTCCAGGCGCCCCAGGACTACCGCGACGACAGCGACAACCTGTTCAAGGCCATGTGCTACGCCGAATACCGCGGCTTTTTCTACATCGGCATGGTTACCCGCAACGACCGCAACGCCATCATCCAGCACGGGACCATGACCATGGTGCGCCGATCAGTGCTTGAGGAAGTCGGCGGCTGGGCCGAATGGTGCATCACCGAGGATGCCGAACTGGGGCTGAGGATTTTCGAGAAGGGGCATGAAGCAATGTATGTCGCCAAAAGCTACGGCCGCGGGGTGATGCCGGACACCTTCGTCGACTTCAAGAAGCAGCGCTACCGCTGGGCCTACGGCGCGATGCAGATCATGCGCCGCCATGCCCGCGCCCTGCTGTGGGGAGGGAAGTCACGGCTCACCCGGGGGCAGCGCTACCATTTCCTCGCCGGCTGGCTGCCCTGGATCGCCGACAGCATAAACCTGCTGTTCACCCTGGCCGCCATCGCCTGGTCCATCGCCATGATTCATTATCCCCTCAAATTCGACCCGCCCCTGGTGATCCTGTCCGGCCTGCCCCTGTCGCTCTTTGTCTTCAAAATGGCTAAGATGTTCTATCTCTACCGCAGCAGGGTCAAAGCCTCGCTGACCCAGACCCTGGCCTCGGCCATTGCCGGTTTGTCCCTGTCCCACACCATCGCCAAGGCCATCCTGTACGGCTTCGTAACCAGAAGCATCCCTTTTTTCCGGACCCCGAAGATCGTCCGGGGCCGCGCCGTCTGGAATGCCCTGCAGTCAGCGCGCGAGGAGGGGCTGATCATGACGGCCCTGCTGTCGGCGGCATACGTCATTTTCAAGCGGCACGACCCGGAAACCCTGGACGTGCTGGTCTGGATCATGGTCCTGCTGGTGCAGTCGATCCCCTACCTGGCCGCGGTCATCATGGCCGTCATCAGCGCCTTCGCGCGCACGCCCGCCCGGCTTATCACCACCATCACCGCGGAACCCAAGGCGCCCATGAACAACGGCGCCGGTGACCGCGACGCGGAACAACCCGGCGCGGTTCCCACTCCCTGAAATGCTGTTTTGGACGGGGACAGTTCCTCTACGAATGATCGGCCGAGCGGCGGAATAAGGGCTTGTCCGGCTGGACGGCCGGTGGTCCGGACGGCGGACCTGGCGGGGGCGAAATGATTTCGGGCGGGGCACCGACGCTGCAGGTCCGGAGATCAACAGCCCCGCCGCCGGCAATGCCGCGGTAATATTCCCACAGGCGGTCATCCACCATTTTCTCCCGCGATGTCGCCTTGGGATTGAGGAAGCGGCGGGCGGCCCGGGGCCCTGCATTATAGGCGCAATAAGCCGCGCGGGCGGCGTACTCCGGCCGGCCGCCGGCGCCGGCCACCTTGATGCCGTTGTCCTTGAAATAGCGCATGAGGATCTCAGTGCCGGCCGTAATGTTGTAGGTGACGTCCCGCTTCAATCGCTCGATGTCATAGAAGCCCCGCCAGACATGCTGGTTGATCTGCATCATGCCGAGGCTGCCGGACTGGGAGCGGACGCAGACCACCTGCCCGTTGCTGCGGGTGAACTGCCTCCAGCAGCTTTCGATCAGAGCGGTGGCCGGGACCAGGTGCCGGTATATTTCGGCATAGCGGGGCTCCAGTTCCTCACTTCCGGTCCGGTCACGGGCCGCCTGTTCGAGCAGCAGGGCGACAAGGGTTCGGTACTCATCCAGTTCGGCATCGGACGGTATCCAGCCGTCCAACCGCCTGCCTGCTTCGGCGGGGGCAACCCCCGGAATTGCCGCGGCATGGGCGGCAGGGACAAGGAGGTCGAGCAGGCGGGAACCCAGGGTCATGAGCGACGAGTCCGGCTGCGGCGCCGGCAGAAAATTCAACAGGTTCCGCAAGGCCGGGTCCACCTCCCAGTCAAAGCGCAGCGGGTCTTCCTTGTACTCCGGCTGCAGCATCCGCGCCAGGCGGCGCAGTCCGTCGGTGGTGATATGCATGCCCAGCTGCGGCGCCGCCGCGTCCAGGGCCAGCAGGGCGTCGCCGGCATTCACGAAGGTCATGTAGCGGAGCAGCTGCTCCTGCACCAGGGCGTCCTGATCCTCGCTGCTTTCAATGATTTCCCGGAGCTGCCCCCAGGCCTCGACAAAGAGGTTCCGCAGCGGGTCGTCGCCGGCCACGGGATTTTCCCCGGCCAGAATCGCCAGCAGCCTGTAGCGGCTGGTAATGAGCAGGTCAAACAGTTGATCGCGCAACTGCGGATCACTGAAGTCGGCCCCGGCGCTTTTGACCACAAAGACCAGAAAGGCGTCAAGTGGCTCGAACAGGTTCTGCACATGCTGGATCTCCTCCAGGCTCAGCGGCTCCTGGGGGGGCAGGACAGCCGGCGGGGTCGGCTGATCGGCGACGGTGAGCAGCAGAGGCACGACAATGCCGTCATCATCGGCCCGCAGGGTGCCCACCCGGATGGTGCTGAGAGCCGCCTCCAACTCCTCCATGTCCTCAGGAGATACGGAATTGCGCAGCAGCTCCAGAATTTCCCCCCGGGGCGGGGAGAGGTCAAAGGAAAAGTCCTCCAGCAGAGGATAGAGAAAACGCCTGGCGAGCTTCCAGACAAAACTGGAGAGCAGCGGCTGATTGCCGTCCTTGTCATAAATGGTCGAATCAATGATGCGATAGCGAAGCTGCCATTGATCATCGACATAAAAAAACAGGTTCATCTCGATGGACCCGTTCCAGTGAATGGCCGAGGGCAGCACCTTGAGGGACGGAAATCCAGCTCCGGCGGCGATATCGCAGCGGAAACGGGGTTCGCCGTCCCGGATCGACAGCAGGGGATCGGCGATGCGGAAAAAATTGTGGCTGTCCTTTTCGTAGAGAACGGCCTTCCGGTCCGGTCCCGGGGTCAGGGATTCCTGCAGGGCATTCTGCAGGATGCGCGTGCGCAGCGAAAGAGGCAGTTCCACCGTAGCGGCGCACAGACCGCCCGGAGCGGTCAGCACCAGGCACAGGACAACCAGCCGGACCCGGGCATGCTGCGGAAAGAGGACGCGCATGACCCTGATGATGACATTCTGCACCATGATACCATCCGTTGCGGGAATCGAATTATGACGCGGCGCCGGAACAGCGCCACCCCGACAGCCGTGTGATAGCACAGAATCGACGTTTCGTCCATCGGAGAAATCATGGACCGACCGTTCCCGCGCCGGCCGGATTGCCGGTGCGCAGACGATGGAATAAACCTGCCTGGAAACATCGAGGTCCGGAAGAAACAGCGGGCAGAAAGGAAGAGTCAGAATTTGTCAGTTTTTTCTACTGGTTAAAGTCCATCCTTGACAATCCCGACAAACCTGTTACAGTGGGAGGCACATGACGCGGGGTGGAGCAGTCTGGTAGCTCGTCGGGCTCATAACCCGAAGGTCAGAGGTTCAAATCCTCTCCCCGCTACCAGGTAAAATCAAGGACTTAGAGCAAATCGCTTTAAGTCCTTTTTTCATTTCTTCGAACCAGATGCAGCGTGACGCAAGGTTTGATGCCCCGATATGAGTCCGTTGCATCATTGCGGCGTATTGAACAGGTTGCGATTGCCACATCACAACCAAATTCCGAGAGATATATCCAGGTTGAGGGGTGCAGCATCGTTCTGTTTTACCATTTCCAATATAGATTGTTATTTTAACCCTTTGATTTTGTTGATGTCCTGAGATTTGCCCAGCATGATCAGGAGGTCGCTGTTTTTCACGACATAATCAGCAGGCGGTGCCAGAACCATATTTTCGGGAGTCAGTTCCTTGACGGCGATGACCTGCACATTATACTGGGCCCGCAAGTTCAGCTCCGCCAGGCTTTTATCAAGAAACTCCCTGGGCGGCGCTACCTGGACGAGTTCATAATCTTTGGCCAACGGAATAAAATCAAGCGCATTGGGAGTTGATATTGCCCGGGCTATGCGCAGAGCCATATCCCGTTCCGGATGGATGATTTCCGTTGCTCCCACTCGTTTCAATATTTTTTCATGATCTTCGTCCAACGCCTTGGCCAGGATT
>JALHJD010000484.1 GCA_022837185.1 Desulfobacteraceae bacterium | reverse complement strand
GATCGACGCGCTGGGCAACGACAGCCTCATGATCGGCAACATGGGCGCGGAAATCTACACCCTGTCCATTCCCACGAAGAAGAACGAGGCGTTTGTCGCCAAGTTCTACAAGGACAAGGGCTACTATCCGACCTGGCTGCGCGGAAAGGCGTTTATCGCCACGATGTTCTGGGCGGAAGCCGTTAAAAAAGCCGGAACGACGGATGTCGCGGCGGTCATCAAAGCCTGGGAAGGCCTGACCTACGACGGCCCGGCCGGCCTCTGGACGATGAGAGCCTGCGATCACCAGGCGCAGGTTCCTTACTGGTACACGGAAATTGTGGCGAAAACGAAATATTTCAAGCACGCGTTTGAGGCGCCCAAGGGAATGATCTCCGCGAAAGCGGTGGAAGTGCCCTGCGAGGAAACCGGCTGCAAGATGAAGTAGTCACCCGGCCAATACCGGCAAAGCGGCGCCTTCCGCCGTGATCGGAAGCGGCGGGAGGCGCCGGAAACCAAAACGTTAATGGCCCAATCCCCCTTATGAACCGGCCCCGGATGCCCTCCCGGGCTCAGGGGCCCTTCATAAGGCGATAGAAAAGCGGGCATCAAGAAAAAGAAGCAAACTGTGAGGATGAAGTGTTATGGAACAAGCAACCGGTAAGGTCATGAGCGCGCGGGAGGCGATTGAAAAATTCGTCCATGACGGCGACGAAGTGGTGATCGGCAATTACACCGTGGGCAGCTGCGCCGAACTGGTCTATGAAATCATCAGGCAAGGTAAAAAAGGCTTTACCCTCTATTCACAATCCGGCATTTTCGACGTCGAAGTGCTTGTCGCCGGCGGCTGCGTCAATCGTCTGGTATCGACGTACGTGATGCGTTCCGGCGGCAAAAAAGGCGGATCCGCCGTCGAGCGGGCCCTGAATGCGGGAACCCTGGAAATCGAGGATTATACCAATTTTGAATACAACGCCCGCCTGGTCGCCGGCATGCACGGATTCACCTTCATGCCGGTCCTGGAAGGGGTGCGAGTGACGGATATCTTCCGGAAGCGCGGATTTATGGGCGAAAACAAATTTCAGATCATTTCCTGCCCCTATACGCGCCGGGAGATCGTCACGGTGCCCGCGGCCACTCCGGATGTCTGCGTCATTCACGTGCAGCGGGCGG
>JALHJD010000483.1 GCA_022837185.1 Desulfobacteraceae bacterium | reverse complement strand
GCATGATGAGAACAAAACGACAACCGACGAGAGTGAACACCGAGAGGACTGAACAATGGAAGTGATACTCAACAAAACCATAGATAATCTGGGACTGGAAGGCGAAGTTGTCAACGTCAAGCCCGGATACGCCAGAAACTACCTTTTCCCGCAGAAAATGGCGATGCCGAAGACCAGGGAAAACCTGGCCCGCCTGCAGCAGGAGCAGGCATCCATCCAGGCGCGCCTTGAGCGGGAGAGGAAGGAAGCCGAGTCACTGTCGGCGCGGCTGAGCGGCATTACCGTCCAGATCGCCCGCCGGGTGGGCGAGGAGGACCGCCTGTTCGGCTCCGTCACCTCCGCCGACATCGCGGCGAAACTGGGCGAGATCGGCATTGACATCGACCGCCGGGCCATCATCCTCAACGAGCCGATCAAGAGCATCGGCGAAACAATGGTCCCCGTCAAGGCGGGTTACCAGATCACCACGGAAATAACCGTCCAGGTGGTTCCGGAGGCTGTGGGAGACTGAACGCCTGCCCTCCCCGGACTTCCCTTTGTGATTGCCAGGGGTTGTCCAATGCCGCCATGTTGTGTATAACATCATGGAAAGTCGTACCCGGCCGCGGCGGTGACAGAGATGGCACCGCCGCGGCCGGGTACGGATCAATTTCCCGATCAACATGATCCGGCGGTCGCCGGACGCTGCCGATTGCATGCAAAACCAGCCTTTATCCGCTTCACGCTACAATGCGAGAAACATGCCTCCCCAGAACCTGGAGGCCGAACAGGCAGTGCTCGGCACTGTCCTCCTGCAGGACAAGTCGCTGGTCAAGATCATCGAAATCCTCGAACCCGATGATTTTTACCGGGATGCCCACAAAGTCATTTTCCGGTCCATGCTGCAGCTCTTCGAACAGCGCGAACCGCACGACCTGATCACCGTCACCAACCTGCTCAACGACCAGAACAAGCTCGAAATGGTGGGCGGACCGGCCTACCTCGCTTCCCTCACCGATATCATCCCTTTCAGCGGCTCCCTGGTCCACCACGCGAAAATAATCCGCCAGAAGTCCATCCTGCGAAAACTCATCCAGACCACCACGGAGGTCGCCGCCCGCTGCTATCAGGAACAGGATGATATTGACACCCTGGTCGACGAAGCCGAGCAGAC
>JALHJD010000141.1 GCA_022837185.1 Desulfobacteraceae bacterium | reverse complement strand
AAACGGCGACGGGGAGGATGCGGCCGCGGCCCTGGCCGTTTTCAACGACCACAAGGAATATCTCGGCTACGGCTACCTGGACAGGCCGGAGGATGCCGTTCCGCCGGTCGGCCTCACCTTCTACAGCTTTCATATCATGGTCATCCTGGGGGGTCTTTTTCCCCTCGTCTGCCTGGCCTTCCTCTACTTTGCCTATAAAAACACTCTGGCCGAAAAGCGATGGCTGCTCGGGCTCGGCACCACCATGTTCTTTCTGGCCTTTGTCGCCTCGCAGGCCGGGTGGGTCGTCGCCGAGGTCGGCCGGCAGCCCTGGGCCATCCAGGGCCTGCTGCCCGTGACCGTGGCCAGGTCCAACCTGACGGCAGGGACGGTGATGGCGACGTTCATCATGTTTCTTGTCCTGTTCACCACCCTGCTGCTTGCTGAAATCAAAATCATGCTCAAACAGATATCCATCGGACCGGAGGAGGACTCAAAATGATCGGCAGCCTTGATTTGACAACCCTGCAGCAGCTCTGGTGGCTGCTCTGCTCAGTGGTCGGCTCCCTGTTCCTGTTCCTGACCTTCATCCAGGGCGGACAAACCCTGCTGTGGCAGGTGGCCAAAACCGATACCGAAAAAGCCATGGTCATCAACTCGCTGGGCCGCAAATGGGAGTTGACCTTTACCACCCTGGTACTGTTCGGCGGGGCGCTGTTCGCGGCCTTCCCGAAATTCTACGCCACCTCGTTCGGCGGCGCCTACTGGGTCTGGATCCTGATCCTGTTCACCTTTGTCCTGCAGGCGGTCAGCTTCGAGTATCGGAGCAAGCCGGCAAACCTGCTGGGAGAAAGGATCTTTGAACTGTTCCTGTTCATCAACGGCTCCGTCGGCATCCTGCTCATCGGCGCCGCGGTCGGCACCTTTTTCACCGGCTCGAACTTTCTCCTCAGCGAGTACAACCTGGTCACCTGGACCAACCCCCTGCGGGGCCTGGAAGCCGCGTTCAGCCTGTTCAACCTGTCGCTGGGCCTGTTCCTGGTCTTCAACGCCCGCACCCTGGGCGCCATGTACCTGGTCAACAACCTCGATTTCGCCGGACAGCCCGAACTGGAAGAGCGGCTGCGCAAGGCGGTCATGACCAACTTCATCTGCTCCCTGCCCTTTCTCCTCTACATCCTGGCCGGCCTTCTGCTCATGCAGGGTTTTGCGGTCGACGAACAGGGCGTGGTTTCCATGGCTGCCCGCAAGTATCTGTCCAACCTGCTGGCCCTGCCATGGATCCCGGGGCTGCTGCTGGCCGGCCTGGCCCTGGTCATCCTGGCGGTGCTGCGAACCGCCCGCTCATCCGCCACCGGCGGTATCTGGTTCGCCGGCCTGGGGACGGTGCTGGTCGGCCTGGCGATTTTTTTCACCGCCGGCTACAACAACACCCCGTTCTACCCGTCCAAGGCGGACCTGCAGTCGAGCCTGACCATCTATAACGCCTCGAGCAGCCACTATACCCTGACGGCGATGACCTACGTGGCCCTGACCATTCCCTTTGTCCTGGCCTACATATTCTATGTCTGGCGGGCAATGGACAGCCGGAAGCTGACGTCCGAGGAGGCCACCCGCTACGGTTCGTACTGAGGTTGCGGCAAAGGCACAAACCCTATATCATACAGGAGTTCATCATGACTGCTTTTCTGTTCATCAGCTGGATCGCCCTCATAATTGTTTCGTACAAGGGATCGGTCCTGCTGCTTGATAAAATGAACCTGCTCTGAGCAGAGAAAATTCTTTCTTCAACTCCGGGAGGGGGCATGCCCCCTCCCTTCCTGTTTATTCCAGCCACAGGGAGGCCTGCCGTGGAGACGTTGCATCCCAAGATCCTGCTGCTCGGCTCAAACGTGATCATCAGGAATGTTCCGGTCAAGGAGGTCAGCCTCCTCGCCGAGGGCAGCCTGCCGGCCTACGGCTACAATCCAGGCGACAACATCGATCTGCTGGCCGGCCGGGTCAACACCGAACAGGGCCGGCTGGACCAGTGCCTCACCTGGCTCGCCTCCTACCTTGCCGAGTCCGAACTGACCCCGCGGCTCAACACCCTGACCTACGGCGAGGAAAAGGAAGTCTACCAGATCTTCCGCAAGCGCAGGAGCGCGCGGGCGGCCCGGGCGGATCACGGCTGGTTCATGATCAAACAGTACCTGCCTTCCTCCGGCCGGGGCAGTGAAAACGCCCCCTTTGTCATTTCCGACAACAACCTGCGGATCATCAGCGACAACAACGGCATGCTGCTCATCGACGATTCCGGAGTGCCGCCGCAAATCTGCGAGGACATGGTCCGCCTCAACCCCGATCTCTGGTGCATCGCCCTCGGCATCTCGGTGGCGTACTGGCATCAATGGGCCGCCATCCTCGGAGAGCGATTCACCCTGTTCTGCCGCCTGTCCGACCTGGAAACCACCCGCATGGAAATGGACGCCTCGGTGAACTGGGAAACCATTGTCGCCATGTGCCTCCGGGCCCTGCGCAGCGATGAGGTCGGCATCTGGGACAGGGAGGGCAACAGGTTTCTCTGCCATGTCGTGGTGGAGATGTTTCCCCACGGCCTGCTGTATGTCGGGCCGAACGGCACCTATTTCCGCTACCGCCAGAACCACCTGCCGGAAAAAAGCGCCGCCCGCCAGCGCGGTTCGGTGCCCTGCTACGACACCATGGTCACCTCCATGCTGGCCATCGACGCCATGCGCTTCAACGGCTTCCAGTTCTGCCGGAATTATTTTTATGACTTTTCCAAGCGGGTGCTCCTCAACTGGCAGATTTTGAACGATAACGGCTACTTCTTCAATGACGGACTGGAATTTCCCAATCTCGACTTCTCCTCCACATTCCCCAACGGGTCGCCCTGCTCGTTCATCGACATAGCCACGCCCGACCCTTCCTTCATCATCCTGCCCCCGTTTTCTCCGGCCTTCGATGCCTCCCTGGAACTGGTCGCCGGGCAGGAGTGGAACTGCGCCAAGAAAAAGGCCATGCGCTCCTTTTTCCCCGCCCCGGCCGTGTACGGCGGGCAAGAAGTCAGCGCCGTCGATATCATCATCGGCGTCCTGCATGTCCTCAAGGAGGAGGTCAACCGGGGCTCCGGCTTCGCCCATCTGCCCGTATTCCAGGTCGGCCACCTGCGCACCACCGATCCGGCCGAAATCGACCCGGTCATAACCCTGCACAACGTCATGGATTCGTACGTCTCCAAGGAGAGCGTCCTGCGGCCCCTGTGCATCGGCGTCTTCGGCCCCCCGGGTTCGGGCAAATCCTTCGCGGTCAAGCAGGTCGCCGCCCAGATAGCCGGGAAATACGACGGCAACCCCTTTGACTTTTTTGAGTTCAACCTGACCCAGTTCGCCCGGCCGGAGGAGATCAATTCGGCCATCGACCCGGTCCGCGCCGCCGTGGCCCGGGGAAAGGTACCGGTCGCCTTCTGGGATGAATTCGACTGCCGCTACAATGACGACGAATTCGGCTACCTGCGGTATTTCCTGCCGGCCATGCAGGACGGGGTGACCTATGTGCACGGCATCCCCTATCACATCGGCCGGGCCATCTTTGTTTTTGCCGGCGGGGTCAAGTCGAGCTACGAAGGGATGGAGGCGCTCCTGCGGGAGGAGGATCCGGAAAAACTGCAGTTGATGAAGACCTTGAAAATTCCTGATTTCATGAGTCGTCTGCGGGTGGTCCTCGATATCGACGGGATAGAGATCGATGACCAGCTGTTCAGGGCGTCCTCCTCCGGCGACGACCTGGAGGAGCTGCGCCGCATCCTGCTGAAGCGGGCCTTTATCATCGCCCACCAGATGCAGACCCACTGGCGGACGGCCGCCCGCAAAACATCAGGCCTGCTGCTGCGGCTGCTGCTCGCCGACTACAAGTTCGGGGCCCGCTCCATCGAAGCGGTCATCGAGGCCAGCAGGGCCGCGGACAGGCTGGTGTACGGCCTGCCGGAATTGATCGCCCCTTCGGCGGCGCGCATCCATGCCCGGTGGCGGGTGGAGCTGGAACGAAAGGTTGACGCGGTCAGAAAAACCCACGGTCTGCGGGCTGTCTGGTAGGGCCCCGGCCCTCAGCGGCCGGTGGACTCGTGCAGCTCATCCTGCTGACAGCGGAGCAAAACGATCTGCATGACGATCGGGTAATCGAAGTAGATGTCGGGGTTGCCCCATTCATTGTAGCCGATGCCGGTCCAGTCCCCCTGCCTGGCCCAGTCATCGAAACCATATGTCCAGCCGGGCCAGTCGCGGACCCGGTACTCCCGGTCCGGCCCGTAGTAGTCAAAGGCAAGGGAGTTTCCGGTCGTGCATTGCCGGGACTGGCCGACCAGCATCATGTCCGCCCCTCTGACGCGGGCCTCTTCGGCAACGGCGGCGGCAAAATCGCTGCCCCTGTAACCCGCCGGCATGGTGGCGAACAGGTGGGCGAAAACACGGCACGGGGCAGGGATCTGACTTTTCAGGAAAACCGTCTCCACCTTTTCCGTGGGCGGATATTCCTTCCCCCGGAACACTGCTTCATGGGAACCGCATCCCGTCATGATTATCAGCGCTGCCATTACCATGGCGCAAATCAATACGTCCTTGTCCATCTTTTCGGTCTCCGGTTGATTTGATCCAGGTGCTCCGGATGGTGCTTTCCTTCCGGTCCGGTAAGAATAATCCGTATTCTTCCCCAGGACAACAAAAGAATGGCCGCAGGAATGCGGTCCGATCACCCTTGATCGCGCTGCCGGAAGGCATGGACGATTTGACCGGAATACGGCATAATGATACAACAAACCGATCCCTGATTCGAACATCCCTCAGCCGGGAGAACCAGTCATGCTCCTGAAAGCCGCCGCCTTTGTTGTTATCGTGGCCGGGATTATGTCGGCCAAATCGCTGATCATCCCGTTTCTGCTGGCCGCGTTTCTGGCCGTTATCTGCGGTCCTCCCCTGTACTGGCTGCGCACCAGGGGCGTGCCCCCCCTGCTGACCATCATCCTCCTGGTCCTGGTGCTGATTGCTGTGGAGATGATCGTCGCCCGGCTGATCGGTTCATCCCTGGCCGATTTTTCCAGGAATCTTCCCCTGTACCAATCGCGCCTCAAGGAAATTCTGGCGGGAGGCATCCTCTGGCTGCAGGAGCACGGCATTGAAGTGACGGACGACGTTCTCGTCAGCCAGTTCGATCCGGGGAAAATAATGGGTCTTGCCGCCAACACCCTCAACCGGATGGGCGCCCTGCTGACCAATGCCTTCATGATCATCGTGACCCTTTTCTTCATCCTGCTCGAAGCCGCCGGTTTTCCGGATAAACTGCGGGCCATCGCCGGAGACCGCAATGCCTCCCTCGAGGACTACGCCGCCATGACCAGGGGCGTCAACCGCTACCTGGTCATCAAAACCTGCACCAGCATGGCAACCGGAGTTCTGGTGGCCGTCGCCCTGCGCTTCATCGGTGTCGATTTCGCCGGCATGTGGGGCCTGGTTGCCTTCATCTTCAATTTTGTCCCGACCATCGGCTCGATCCTGGCTGCCATCCCGGCCGTGCTGGTGGCGCTGGTGCAGCTGGGCCCGGGACCGGCCTTAACCACCGTCATCTGCTACCTGGTCATCAACCTGGTGATCAGCAATATCCTCGAACCGAGGATCATGGGCACGAGTGTCGGTCTGTCCCCCCTGGTGATTTTCGTTTCCATGGCCTTCTGGGGCTGGATTCTCGGGCCGGTGGGCATGCTGCTGTCGGTGCCGCTGACCATGGTTGTGAAAATCGCCCTCCAGAGCGACGAAAAGACAAGATCGTTCGCCCTGCTGCTCGGCTCCAACCGTGAGGCAAAGGCGGTGCTGCACCGCCAGCGGACAAACCCCGGAGAATGATGCTGCCACCCCCTTCTGCCTGAACCCGGCAGGCGGCTCTGCCAAACCTCCCCGCCGCCCGGGCATTCCGCCTGACATGGACTTCCGGTTTTCCCGTGCCCTTTCCCGTCATTCTCTCCCTCCTGCTTTGCCGGAAAATAATTCCCAGGACTTCTTTCATAGAAAATACCTATTTGACTTATCGGTTACAGTAAATAATAATACGGCCCAATTCAAGGCATCCCGCCATTCTGCCATCAAGGGGACAATCGCGATGGCGCAATGCCGCAGCCGGCGGATGGCCGGCGAAGCGCATGCAACGATGTATCTTTTCCAGCCCCGCCCTCCCATGGGCAGGGGAAACTCTGATGAAAAGGTCTCCGGAATTTTCACGCCCCGGATCGAGAAAATGCCCGCGGCAAAAAAGGAGGGCAAGCTGTTGTGGGAACGTTCCGCGTCTTTGTTCCAAAGCGCCCCTGGTACGACGATCCATGCCGGCGGATAGCATACAGGTCTTAAGGGGACACTCCCTGTCCCTCTGGCTGTACCGCCTGGTCCGCTGGACCCTGGCCGTTCTGTTTGTCTGGGCCGGAAGCATGAAGCTGGCGGACCCGCAGGCGTTCGCGGTGATCATCCGCGACTTCGGGCTCGTGCCCGGATGGAGCGTCATGCCCATCGCCATGATTCTCCCGGCCGTGGAGGTGATCGCGGCCCTCGGCCTCATATTTGACATGCGGGGCAGCCTGGCGGTCATTACCGGTCTGACGGCTTTCTTCATCGCCATCCTCCTCTACGGGATCCACCTGGGACTGGATATCGACTGCGGCTGCTTCGGGCCGGAAGATCCCGAGGCCAGGGCCTACCACGGCCTGCGCGCGGCGTTGTTCCGTGATCTAATAATGTTGGCGGGAATTCTCTTTCTCTACGGCTGGCGTTTGCGGAATTCGGCTGAGTATTCCTTTGCCGCCCGGGAGAAATAACTCAAGGAAGAACACAAAACGGAGGTACGCATGAAAAAAGGTATGACAGGGATCGCCATTCTGGTTGCCGGGCTGCTCGCATTCGGCTTTTCGACCTCGGCTTTCGGCTTCGGTCTTGGCGGCAACAAGTTTGAACAGGAGGTGGAAAAGGAAACCGAAGCGGTAAAACTGCTCCGGGAGGTACAGCGGGGCGGCTACGACATCATCACCACCGAGGAACTCAACAATCTGCTGGACTCCGGGCAGGATGTCCTGGTCATAGATTCCATGCCCTTCGAAGACAGCTACAAAAAACAGCACATCCCGGGCGCCAGGCAGTTTCTCTTTCCCATTCCGGACATGAACGAATGGGACACCAGTGAGACCGACGGCAAAACGCAGGAAGACTATGCCGCCCTGCTGGGTCCGGACAAAGACAAAACCATCGTCATTTACTGCGGTTTTGTCAAATGCACCCGCAGCCACAACGGCGCGGTCTGGGCCAGAAAACTCGGCTACAACAATGTCCTGCGCTACCCGGGCGGCATTTTCGCCTGGAAAGGCGCGGGCTATCCGACCGAAGGCACGGAAAAGTAACCGGGGCCGGGTACTCTCGGCACGGGACCTGCAGCCTGACAGAGGCCGATAGCCTGCCGCACGTCATTCCCCCTGC
>JALHJD010000140.1 GCA_022837185.1 Desulfobacteraceae bacterium | reverse complement strand
CCCGCAGATCGATCACCTTGCAGCTGATTCCCTCGTCCTGCAAACCGTCGGCCACCGCTTTGGCCATTATTTCGGTGGAATGCCACATGGTATCGTATATGACCAGGGCATTGCCCTTTCCTTCATTGACGCACCAGCGGGAATAGGCATCCAGGACCTTGCCGGGATTGCCGCGCCAGATAACGCCGTGGTCCGGAGCGATCATTTTGATCGGCAGGTTCATCTCCTGTATCTTGGCGATCAGTTTTTTGACCAGAGGGGAGTAGAGGGTCAGGATGTTGGCGTAATATTTCGCGCACTCGTACATCAGCACGTCCTGGTTGACCTCGTCGTCAAAGCGTTCGCTGGTGGCCAGGTGCTGGCCGAAGGCGTCGCTGGAGATCAGGATTCCGTCTTCCTTGACATAGGTGAACATGGAGTCCGGCCAGTGCAGCATCCTGGTTTCAATGAAATTGAGGGTCCGGTCGCCGAGGGACATTTCCTCCCCCGGATTGACGACATGAAACGGCCAGTCATCCCGGTGGAAATGCTTGAGAATGGCCTTGTGCCCCATTTTCGAGCAGATTACTTTTTCCGGCTTGATCAGGTCGACCATCTCGGGCAGACAACCGGAGTGGTCCATTTCCACATGATTCACCACGATATAATCGATTTTTTCCGGATCGATGATGTTCCGGATCCGGTGCAGGAGATCGCTTTGATGCTGCTGCTTAACGGTATCGACCAGAGTGATTTTCTTATCGATGATCAGATACGCATTGTACGTTGTTCCGCGGTAGGTGGAGTAGCCGTGAAAATCCCGGGTAACCCAGTCCACGGCACCGACCCAGTATAAATTTTTGGCAAGTTCAATCGGTTTCACTGTATGTTCCTCCTGAAAAAGTGGTGGCAGGTCCTCGGTTCCGGTTCCCGGACCGGAACGACATCATCCGCTTCCGCCGGCAAAAGGAGACACTGTTGTGCCGGCTGGGTCGGAGGCGAACGCACCCATGGCTCAACCGCCGGTGGCCCAGGACAATTTGCCGGTCCAGGTTGCTGGACAGGGGGAAGAGGCTGTCCGCCGCCGGGCCGGGTTCCCTCCGCCGGCGGATCAGGGTGCCGGGCTCCGGAGAACTGTTAGTCCCTTCCCATGTTTCGTCCTTGTCCAGCGGCCGTCAAATTTCTTCAAACTGGTCTTTGGGCGCGCCGCAGACCGGGCAGGTCCAGTCATCGGGCAGATCCTCGAAGGCTGTGCCAGGAGGAACCCCGTTGGCAGGGTCCCCCGCTTCAGGATCATATTCATAACCGCAGACCAGGCATCTGTATTTTTTCATGGCGATTCCTCTTCAAAATGGTGGAAGATAATGTGGTGCGACAATCCTTTTTATCCTTTCCAGAGACCATGGAGGTTGCAGTATTCCCTGGCGGTTACCGTTGAGGCTTCGATACAGAAGACCGCTTCCGGAGCGTCTCCGGGCGACAGGTTCTGTCTGTAGACCTTGCCGTCGGCCATAAGCTCTATCCATTCGATCCAGTGCTTTTCCTCCATGGGATGGGGAACACTGCCGACCTTGACCTTGTAGCCGTTGTCCACCTTTTCGATGACCGGGACATGCTTTTCCTTGGCAGCGTCCACCGTGTTTTCCGTCATCAGATCCATGGGCTGACCGCAGCAGACCAGCTCTCCGGCGCCGGTATGCACTAATTCGACGATGTTTCCACACAGGGCGCATTTGTAAATTTCATTTTTCTTGGTCATTGCTCATCTCCTTGTTTTTCTTCGATTAATCGTTGGCAATCTCGAGACCTCCTATGGCCGGACAATGACGGCGGAGCAGTGGAGCTGTTCTTCCCGCTGTTTTACCTTTTTACACTGTTGTCAAGATTGTACCATGTGAAAAGGGTACAGCAAATCATAAAAACAGGAACGGGCCGCCCTGGGGGTGTGTATCCCCGGCCCCGCATTCAGGGCCGGGGTCCATGGCGTCCCGCCTTCCTTCGGGCCGGCGGGACGGTCATTGTCGGGTTACGGGGGAAGCGGAATAAAAAAGGATCTGTTACCAGTTTTCCGCCAGCAGCTGAAAATAGGCCCGTTCGTGGGCACAGGCGGGACATTGATCCGGCGCTTCGGTTCCATCATGAAGATATCCGCAATTGGCGCAGTACCAGATTGTGGACCGGTCACGCCGGAAAACCCGGCCGGCGGCAATGTTGTTCATGAAATCAAGATACTGTTTTTCATGCTGTTTTTCGGCCACCGCAATGGCAGTGAAGGCGGAAGCAATGTCGTTGAATCCTTCCTGGGTCGCAATGCGGGCGAAATCCGGATACATTTCCGAGTACTCGTACCGTTCGCCGGCTGCAGCGGCCTGCAGGTTTTCCACCGTATTGCCGATGACGCCGGCCGGGAAACGGGCGACTATTTCAACCTCGCCGCCCTGCAGGAATTTGAACAGCCGCTTGGCATGCTCTTTTTCCTGTTCGGCCGTTCTTTCAAAAATCTGCGCAATCTGGACATATCCTTCCTTTCTGGCCTGTTTGCTGAAAAAGGCGTAGCGGTTTCTCGCCTGCGATTCTCCCGCAAAAGCAGTGAGGATATTCTGTTCGGTTTTGGATCCTGTGAGTTGAATCATTACTGCCTCCTTCTTGTCTTATGTTATGCAATTATTTTTTTGCCTTCTCCGGTTATTGCGTATCTGCAGCGAACCGGGCTGGCGATCAACCCTTTCTTTTTCAAAACGGCAAGCTGCGAGCTGACTTCTTTGGCGGCCAGCCCGCTGGCAGCGGCCAGGTCCTTGCTGCCGCAGGCTTCCTGCTGTTCGGCAAGGGCCTTGAGCAGCCGGCGCTGCGCTTCGGTCAGCGTGTCGGTTGTGCATTTTTTGCATCCCATTTCTGTTCCTCCTGTTGCTTCTCTCTTTTTTTGACATTCCGGACATAAACCGGTGAATTCTATCCTGCAGCCGGATATGCGATACCCCTTGGCGCTTTCAGGACGAAGCGATTCCCCGCTGCACCCGGCAAGCTTGATATTATCGATCCGATGGCAGCGGACGCAGTAAATGTGGTCGTGGTGATGGACATCCCAGTCAAATCGTTTCTGGCGGCCGCTTATTTCAATTTTGCCGATGGTTCCGGCCTCCGAGAGAATTTCAAGGTTCCGGTAGACCGTGGCCAGGCTTATGCGCGGCAGTTTTTTCTTCACCCGTTCGTACAACTCGTCGGCGGAAGGATGCCCGGCGCAGCCCTGCAGTTCCTGAAGAATAATCTCGCGCTGGTGGGTCATTCGAAGTTTGTTATGCATCATAAATTTCCATGGGCTCGGCATATTCGTCAAGGAGCATGAGCCGCAAGATTCGGTGCCGTGTGTTGCCGGGTTCGCGGCGTCCGGCAAGGGGTTTACAGCCGGGCACCGCTGAAAAACAATATCAAGTAAAATTTGTTACTATTAGTAGTTGATAACTATTATTATGTCAAGGGGAAAAACAGGCCCGCTTTGTTGGCTTTATTATCCAGGGAATAAAAAAAGGGACGGTTGGGAAACCGTCCCTCAAGCAGGCGGGGGAAGATTCAGAGTGGTTTACTCAAGCACAAAGTCGTCACGACGGTTATGGGCCCAGGAAGACTCATCCTGCCCCAAAAAGAGGGGGCGCTCTTCGCCGTAACTGATGGTGCGGATGCGATCGGCTTCAATACCGACTTCAACCAGATACGATTTGGCGCTCAGAGCCCGCCGCTCGCCCAGGGCAAGGTTGTATTCGTTCGTGCCGCGCTCGTCACAGTTCCCTTCTATCACCACCCGGGCGGAAGGATTGTTCTTCAGGTAGTCGGCGTTGTGTTCAAGGGTGGAAAACTGATCGCTTCGTATGGTTGCCTGATCAAATTCGAAATAGATGGGGAAGAACTGTTGCGAAGAGCGGCCGTACATTTTTTTATATTCATCGCTGGATTGATCGGCCAGGGAACCGAAGGCGCCGGCTGTCTGGGCACCGGCTATACCCGCGGCATCCAGGGATTCCTCACTGGGGCCTGTTTCATCGGCGTATTTGGGAGCGGTATAGTCAATGTCCCGGCCTTCACCCGAGGGGTGATACGGTCCGACCTTTTCCTTGGCGCATGACGCGAACAGCGCACCGGAGAAAAGAACAAGAAAAATGACGAACAGACGGGTGCGGGTCTTCATGGGCTTCTCCCTCCGAATCGGGCTTGACAAAAGGGGGTGAACATTTTCCTGTATTCTATCTTTTTGGTTCATAACGTCAACAGAAATCGTGGGCCGGTTTGCCGGCAATCAGGGAAGGATGCCGACGGCGGAAAAATCAGAGTAGCCGTGCAGGTTGCACTTGCCGGTAACGTACAGCCGGACGCGTTTGCCGGATTGCACTGCCTCCAGCAGGGTGGCATACATTTTATCCGATCCCCTGAGGCCGTAGTCCTGATAAAACCAGGTGCTGTTCCTGCAGCCGCTGGGATTCTGCTTCACCTCGAGGTGGACCTCGTAGTAGGGCCGGGCCGTCGGTACCAGTTCGGCAATCGCCGCATAATCGGTCCACCCGGCTTCCGCCGCGGCAAAGGAGGGAAGGATAAACAGGACAAGGCCGGTCAACAGGGACAAGGGGAATTTCATTACCGTTCCTCATCAATCAGGGGCGTATGGTTATTGCAGCGGCGCCATCACCAGGCGGATGTCATCGATCCAGACTTTGCCCTTGCCGGTGACGACCAGGTTCATTTTGACGTTGTCGGGGTTTTCTCCTTTCTGGAGAAGGAAGGGCGTTTCCTGCGTCGTCCACTCGTTGGTTCCGGACAGAGGCGCGTGGAGGGCGCGGGAGAAAAATTCTCCTTTCTCCGGAAAACTGCACCAC
Organism: Desulfobacteraceae bacterium; assembly: GCA_022837185.1. Classification (GTDB taxonomy): domain Bacteria; phylum Desulfobacterota; class Desulfobulbia; order Desulfobulbales; family Desulfobulbaceae; genus UBA10518. The sequence goes on along the minus strand of JALHJD010000140.1, from coordinate 2,656 downwards.
ATTTCGAGGTATGCCTGTCCTTCGACGTCTTCTGTACGCAGCCGGGCCCGATAGATCAGCCGGGCGTTTTCGAGATGAATGTCGCCGGTTTCATACAGCTGGACGGTGACGGGCCCGTCGGCCGTAACGAGCAATGAACCGTTGCCGTCGCTTGATAGTTCCCGGTCGATCCGGATTCCGGTCCGGGTAATGAGCCCTTCCATGTCGTCGACGGGGAAAAGCCCTATTTCTTCGGGCTGCACCGGACCCCGGGAACAGGCAGCCGCCAGGGCCGCAAATAGGAAGAGGGAGAGAAGAGCCGCAATCGATTTATTTGCCATGTCCATTTCACCTCGGGTCGATCAGCAGGTTGTTTGCTGCCGTTGTTCAGCGGATCGTGTGGGGAAATCTTTTTCCTCTCTTCGCGCGCCCGGTCATGATCCTATGGTATCATGACCGGGCGGAGAAAAGAAACAGAATCACCGCCCGCCGCGCCATCACTTTCCGGTGATCATTTGAATTGCCCGCGCCAGGGCGGCGTTGAACTCTTCGGGTCGGCTTAACATCAGAAAATGATCGGCATCCCGCAGAACTATCGCCTCATAGGAAAACATATGACGCCGGTTTGCCTCGTAGTTGACGGGCCACAGGTCCCCGTTCACCGAGATGACGGGAATCGGCAGTTGTTCAAATATCCTGGCGGCTTCGCCGGTGATGTACTGCGTCATCATCTCGTTCATCGCACTCAGGGCAACAGCGGGCGGGGCGGCGGCGATATCGGCGAGAATCCACTCGCGCAGCCGGGCATCGGTGCCGGGCCGGATCATCTCGCCGATGAACCGCCGGCTTTCGTTCTGGAAATTCCCCTCCAGCGGTGCGGTCATGGCGTGCAGTTCTTCGCGGGTCAGCGGATGCTCAATATTTTCCAGGGTATCTATGCCGATCAGGCCGATGACGCGGCCGGGCATGAGCCGGGCCGCCTCCGCGATCACCGAGCCGGCCATGGAATGGCCGATCAGGATGACACGGCCGCTGCCCGCTGCTTCCGTAACCGCCCGGACATCCTCGCCGAAGGCCTTCATGGTATACGCTGTCCGCGACATCCCCGAATGGCCGTGGCCGGCGAGATCGAGAACAACCACCCGATGCCGCTGGGCAAAGACCGGTACCTGTTCGCGCCAGTAGCGGGCGTCGCAGCTCCAGCCATGGACAAAGATCAGGGCCGGTTCCCCCTCGCCGAAGACTTCGTAGGATACAGGGGTGCCGTCTCCGGACGGGACAACGCCGGGCAATACGGTTTGCGCCCGGGCCCCGCCGAGGGCGGCAACCAGAAGGGCCAGGCAGCAGATCATGGCGGTGAAATATTTCCCTGCCACGGCGGGGCGGAGCAGGGGGTCCCCGGATATAGCCGTATGCGCGTTCATTGTTCGTTTCCTCCAGGTGCGGAATCAGCCGGGCCGGGCCGGTGCATCCGTGGTCCGTTCTGCTTCTCAGGGAATGGGAATGATTCCATGGCTTGAACCGGTCAGGCATTGACCGCCGCCGGGGGTGACCGCAAAGGTGTTTTCCACCCCGACCATGCCGAAGCCGGGAATGCCGATCTTCGGTTCGACGGCAAGAACCATCCCGGCTTCCAGGTGCAGGTCGAAGCCCCCGGCCAGCACCGGGTATTCGTCAATGGCCAGTCCGATGCCGTGGCCGACGAAATGGACCTTGTTACCCCCCAGGGCCATGAATCCCTCGCTCCAGCCGCTCTGCTCCGCCCAGGCGCGGCAGTGCTCCCAGATCGCGCTGGGCACTTCTCCCGGCCTGAGCCGGTCGGCTATCCACTGCTGGACCTCGATGCAGAAATCATGGGCCGCCTGTGCCCGATCCGGGATGTCCGCCGGATCTCCCGACCAGTAGACCTGGGTTTTGTCGGTCTGGTAGCCGGCCAGGCCGAAGCCGGCGTCGATGGTCAGAATTTCCCCGGCCCGCCAGCGGCGGGCGGCCGAACCCATATGGGGGGTGGCGGGGTGCATGCCGCGCAGCCCCACCGGACCGTTGAAGACGCTGGGATAATTGCCGCTGTCACCGGCGGCGATATGGCCGAGAAAAGCTTCCTCACCGTAATTTTCCATCCGCAGGATGCCCTGGTGGCCCTGCTCCATAAACAGGGAACAGAGCCGATGGGAAATCTCCAGCTCGCTCATCCCGGCGGCAAGCAGGGGCGGGAGCAGTTCGGTCAGGCAGTGGTTGTGGCGTTTTCCCGCCTCCCGTAATATTGCCAGTTCCCGGGTCGATTTGATTGCCCTTGCCCTGGCAGGCACCCGGTCGCCCGGCAGGAATTCCCGGCCGGCCAGATGACGGGTGAAACCGGCGGCCAGGGCCCAGGTCAGACCGTTCATTTCCACGGCGATTTTTTGCCCCAGCGGCGACCCGGCATCCCGCAGAACGGCCTCGATATCCCTGTAGGACTTGAAGGGGCGGATCCGGATCACGGGCGATTCGAGTATCGCCCGCTCCAGCCCCCGCCGGCAGAGCAGCACCGGCTCCCCGGCCAGGGGAAGCCAGAAGAGACCGTTGCCCAGGGTGCCGCTCAGGTAATAGATGTTCAGCCGGGAGAAAACGATCAGGCCCGCCGCTTCGGGGACAATCTCGGTGAGCAGCAGGCGGCAGCGCCGCCAGCGCTCCTCCA